>JBGCDC010000293.1:0-4861 GCA_045105055.1 Phycisphaeraceae bacterium
TCTGCGTTTTCGCCGAAGTCTTTGGTGATCGCTGCAAGGGCCGCGTCTTTGTCTGGGCAGTTGAAGTTGCGCTCGCCGGACTGCGGGTACTTGCGGTAAGGGTTGATGAGTTCGCTGAGGGTTTTATCGGTCGAGCCAAGCACGCCGAGCGCGACAGCGAGCAAGATCGCGCCCGAGTCTGCGAAGCTATTTTCCTTGAAGTAGAAGTGGCCTGAGAGCTCGCCGCCGAAGGAGCCATCGCTATCGCGGAGAGACTTCTTAAGGTTCACATGGCCGACCTTGGCTCGCACCGCCTCGACGCCAAGTGCCTCGATCGTTTCCTTCACAACCTTCGAAGATCGCAGGTCGTACACGATCGGCTTGCCCGGATCCTTCTTCACGAACACATCCGCAAGCCACGCGGTCAGGTGATCACAGCCACAAGGCTGACCCTTTTCATCGACCAACATGCATCGGTCCGCGTCGCCGTCGAAGCACGCACCGACATCGCTCTTCGTGTTCTGCACGCCGAGGTTCGTCGGGATCATGTTCTCTTCAACAAGCGGATTGGGCTCGTGGGCCCACTGGTCGGTGTAGGTGTCGTTGATCGCTTTGACTTCGAGGTTATCGATGCCGGTGAATACTTTTTCGAGGAGCGTTGTGCCCATGCCGTTAGAGCAATCGACGAAGAGCTTCACGGGCTTTTGCAACGCGGGCTGGAGGAAGGCCCTGATGTGTGCGGTGTAGTCTTCCCAGATGTCGTGCTCTTCGAGTGAGCCGGTCGCTTCGCCGCAGTGCGTGCCGTCGTCTTCGAGCTTTTGTGCAATCGCTTCGATCTCGTCTAGGCCCGTGCCCTTACCGACGGGTTTCGCACCGGCTCGGCTGATCTTGAAACCGATGTACTCGATTGGGTTGTGGCTCGCGGTGCACTGAACCCCGCCGATCGCTTCGAGGTGCGGGATCGCGAAGTACTGCACCGAGGTATCGCACTTGCCGACGTCAATCACATCGCAGCCCGCCGCACGGATGCCCGCAATGAGTGAGCCAGCCATTGAAGGGGCTGCAGGGCGATGGTCACGCGAGACCACGATCTTGCCAGGCCCGCCGTTTTCTTGCTTCAGCAGCTCCGCGGTCCCGTAGCCGATTTTCCACGCATCGTCCTCCCCCAGGGGCTCAGGGTAGATCGCACGGACGTCATAGGCTTTGAACACTTTCGAAATCATCGGTTTACTCGCGAGGGCTAAGGGTGAAGTATCTACGATGATAAGCCCAAGCAGACGAGCCCGCGAGCGACGTTGCGCAAACCAAACACCTACAATGCTCGCATGGGAAAGCGATTCGTGGTTGTAGGCGGTGCAACGGCGGTGGCCGGCCTAGTGCTGGGCGCGTCGATCGTCTTCGGACCGCCCGGGTTCCAACCCAGCGACAACAACCTTCCTAGCGATATCGGTGCGCCAGATATCAACGATCCCACCGATGACCCCGACAGTGTGGGCATCAATATCCAAGGCTTCGACTACACCACCTTCGAGGTCGACTCCGACGGACAACTCCGCGGCATGCGACTCCGGGCCGACCGCACCAACCTCAAGCCACAAGGCATCACCCAACTCATCAAGCCCAACGCGGAGATCCGCCTAGGCCCACAACGCGCTATTACCATCACCGCCGACAAGGCCGACATGGAGATGGAAGACGGCAAGCCACGCCGCGGACAGTTCACCGGCAACGTCGTCGTGACGATCGCCGAGGCACCGCTTGGCACCGAGTTGATCCTCGACACAACTAACGCCAAACACAAGCAATTCATCCAGCAACGCATCTACATGGACCAAGCCACCGACTTCTCCATCGAAGACGACACGATCAACACCGCAGGCCCCGTCCACGTCACCTCCGCGCAAGTCGACTTCTTCGGCATCGGCCTCCGCCTCGCCTACAACACCCAACGCGAACGCATCGAACAACTCATCATCACCCAGGGCCGATACCTCATCGTCAACCCCGAAGCGAACGCCCCCGGCTTCAACGCAAGCGACGCACAAGCAACCGCCGATACGACCTCCGAAATAAAGCTTGAAACAAACGCCGACACCGACCCCCAACAACCTCTCCCACCCAAGCAGTTCTACGCCGCCACCTTCAAACAAGACGTCATCGTCCGCGACGGCATCGAATCCGAACTCGCAGGCCAAACCCTCACCATCGACTTCTCCCTCGGCACCGACTCCGTCCAAGTCCAACCGATCAACCGCGACACCTCCGGCCGACTCCCACGCGTCATCACTACGGGCCGACTTGTACAAGCCGAGGATTTACGGGAGGGCGAGGCTCCTGCCCAGCCGGGAATCATCGCTCCTGTCACAACAGCCACCGCCCTACCCTTCGTCGTCATCCCATCCAAAAACCTCGCACGCACCCTGCTCAACCACAACCCAGCACGCGACATCGTCGTGACCTGGACCGGCGAGCTCTCCATCCTCCCCCACGCCACACGACCCCAAATACTCGCCGACGAACAAGACGCACACATCACCCTCCAAGGCCCAAACGCCTACGCACAAACCACCCGCAACGGCGAAACAGAACGGCTCGAAACCGACAAGCTCGAGTACCTCGTCTCCGAAAAAAAAACCACCGCCTACGCCAGCGACGACCAGTCCCTCCGCATCCTCTCCACCGCGCTCGGCGGCGAGATCACCGGTACAAAACTCATCGTCCGGCAAAACCAAGGCACCGCCACCATCCTCGGCCCAGGCCAACTCAGCTACACCGACAAAAAAGACAACAAAACACTCAACCTCACCTGGCAAAACCGACTCGACCTAGAGCTCTATACCTCAGCAAATACAAAACAAAGAACCAGCCCAACGCCGACGGTGAGTGGTCGCGAAGCGTCTGGTACCGCAACCAACACCGACCGCTCCCAAACCAAAATCCTAGGCGTCAAAACCGCCACATTCGATGGCGACGTCACCGCTAAACACACCGACTTCGACCTCGCCGCCGACACCCTCACACTCGCCTTCGCAAAGCCCGACAAGCAAAAGAACATCGACAACACCCCGACCGCAATCAACGCATCGGGCTCCGTCGCCGTTCGGGCCCGTGGCGACGCAGAAGACGAGACCTTCGACATCACCTCCGGCCGACTCAGCATCGACCTCAAACTCGACAGCGATCAACAACCCTACGCCGCCGCCATCCGAGCCGTCGACGACGTGAGCGTAAACCGCCCCGGATCCAAACTCACCTGCAACCGCATCAGCGTCGAACTCAACCCACCGCCGGAAGTCAAGACAGCCGCGGCAACAGAAGTAACGGCAACCAAAGAAATACCAAACGCCGACGCTGAGCGCAGCGAAGCGCCTGGTACTCCCATCGCAGAAAAACAAGACCGCTTCGCCCAGGTCCGCTCGATCCTCGCCGTCGGCCAAGTCCGCGCCCTACTCGACGACGAAGGCCGACGGATCGACCTCATCGCGGACCAACTCATCGCGGACGTTGAAAAAGACAAGCTCACCCTGGCCAGCGACACCGCCGAGCGTCCCGCCGAGGTGACCGACCTGACCACCGGCCGAAAGCTGACCGGGCAACTGATCGAGATGGACGACCAGGCCCAGCAACTCGACATCACTGGCCCGGGCTCGCTCGCTACCGTCATCGCTGACCCAAATAAACCCGAAGCAGGTATCGAAGACGCCTTCATCGCCATCGACTGGACCAAGTCCATGGCCTTCAACAACCTCACCGGCGAGGCCAACTTCCGAGGCAACGTCCGCTCCGAGTCCCGCCGATCCATCGACACCAGCGAACTGACCTGCGACGAACTCACCATGCAGTTCAGCCCAGAAGTCATAAAAGAAGAAGCTCCCGCAAAAGTAGAAAACGAAGAACTTGCACAGAACGACGAAGTAGATAATCAAGAAAAAGAGGCTGTTCAAAAAAGAGACGACACGCCCGATCGCCAGATCCGATCGGCCGTCGCAACGGGCAACGTCAAGTTCCTTGCCTCCGCATGGGAAGTCGATCAGCCCAACCAGATCAGCAACCGCATCCGACTCGAAGGCCCAAAGCTCGTTATCACCAATCAGCCCGAAGCCGACGGCAAACCCGCGAAAGAAACGCTGCTTATCGATGGCCAAGGACGAATGGTCTTCGAAGACTACCGAGCCCCCGATAAAGAAGACGCGAACAACAAAGCAACCATGACCGGCCGAGGCGCGACGCTCTTCAGCTGGAATAAAACAATGACGCTCGACGCACTATCTGGCACCGCCACCCTGCTCGGCACCGTCCAGATGGTCCACCTCCCCAAAGACGAGAACGGCAAGTCAGGCGACTCGGTACAACTCGACTGCAACAAGCTCGTCGCCGACATGACCGACACAGGCGGCATGTCCGTTTGGCTCAGCGACAACGCTCCCGACGCACAAATCGAGTCCATCACCGCGACCGACACCGTCCGCCTCCTCCAGCAAGGCACGCGCTCAATGCGTGGCGATCGGCTTGTCTTCGAAGGTAAGAAGAACCTCGTCACCCTCGACGCCGACGACAACCGCGACGTCACCCTCGAAGACCTCGAGCGCGACACCGCCACGCGCACCAACAAGATCACCTGGGACCTCACCACCGACCGCATCGAAATCGACCAGCTCCGCGGCGGGGTTACGCCGTTGAATTAGATTGCTGGGGTTGTGTTTGAAACCGCAGATGAACGCGGATAAACGCAGATTCAAACCTTTAAGACAAATCACAGAGCACACAAAGACACAGAGCCGCGGAGTTCTGGTTTATGTACCAAAACCAATCTCTGTGCCTTTATGACCTCTGTGATGGACTTTGATCGTCTCTATCTGCGTTTATCCGCGTTCATCTGCGG
>JBGCDC010000294.1:0-1766 GCA_045105055.1 Phycisphaeraceae bacterium
TGTGAGAAAAAACATGAGCAGTAAAATCGGTAGGCACGGGCGTAGATTCATCGCTACAGGATACCGCCAGACATCGGCCTGCTGTGTCTATACAAAATAGCCGCAGGGCTCTAAACAGAATCCTGCGGGCTAAGCATTCAAATGGTTTTTAATTCACCGGCGGCGGCGAAGCAACGCGAGTGCGCCCGCGCCCAAGAGAGCCAACGACCCTGGCTCGGGGATGGGCGGGCCCTGGTACTGAAGCGGTGTGCCACGCAGTTCGACGACGAGGTCGTTGTAATCCCAATCGTTCTTTGAAAAATTTTCGCCCCTGTCTTCAAAGAACAGCAGGTAGCTAAGCCCCGATTCTTCTTGTTCTTGATTCCCAGTCTTGTAGGCGTAGGTGACGACGTGGTCTCGCCCGCCGGGGTTCAGGGTTGGATCGGTGTGGACATCAATCGTCTCGAGTTCGTTGCCAAAGCGTTTGAAGACGATGCCCGATCCGCCCTTGATGTCGACGGCGCTGCCCGAAACAACGCTTCCATCGCCGGTAATGGTAAACAGCAGGCCGTCATTCAGCGTGCCAAAACCTTGTGCCGCTGCCGCCCAGACCGCTTCAGCGGTGACGGACCACGAGCCGAAGTCATAGGTCTGATCGTTGTCATCATCAACGCGGACGACTGTGATCAAGCCATTACTGAAATTGTTGCCGACTTGAACAAAATCTCCGCCGAGCAGGTTCTCGATGATTTGCTCGTGCGATTCTTCATCTGCAGGTGGCGCGAGTACCGGCGTGATCAGCCCGGCGTGAGTCGCGGTGCCTACGCAAGAAATGCTCAAGATCAGAGCAGCGATGGGGTACTTATTCATTTGAACTACTTTCCTCCGAGCCTAGACCCGGCCACATCCATCCGCCGCGTGAAATACGTGTAGCACGCAGAAAATGGCTAAACCACTCATGCCAGCCCCTCCCCCAGAGGGACTAACACTAAAGGGTAGTCTACGCCACGAGCGATGCATGTCAATTGAATTCCCCCTGATCTGCACAAAATATAAGCAAATCAAGCGATCAACCGGCGATTAAAACGCGCCAGGGGGATACGCAAACAGGGCCCACGGAGTGATATCCGTGGGCCCTGAGCTTGTTCTTAAATTGTTCAGGCTGGCTTAGGCGTCCGCGGCCATTCGCTCGGCCTTGGCACGGGCGTCGTCCAAGGTGACCACGTACATGAACGCGGACTCGGGCAGGTCGTCGCCTTCGCCTGCGCAGAGCCGTTCGAAGGAGTCGATCGTTTCTTCGAGGGTCGAGTCGACGCCCGGGAAGCCGGTGAAGACTTCGGCGACGTGGAACGGCTGGCTCAAGAAGCGTTCGATCTTACGAGCGCGGCTCACGACCTGCTTGTCTTCTTCAGCCAGCTCATCAACACCCAGAATGGCGATGATGTCTTGTAGCGATTTGTACCGCTGAAGGATCGACTGCACCTGACGGGCACACGCATAGTGCCGCTCGCCGAGGACCGCGGGGTCGAGGATCGTCGAGGTCGAGGCCAGCGGGTCGATCGCAGGAAAGATGCCCTTCTCTGCGATACCACGGGCCAAGACGACGAAGGCATCGAGGTGGCTAAACGCGGTCGCAGGCGCGGGGTCGGTCAGGTCGTCCGCAGGGACGTAGATGGCCTGGACCGAAGTAATCGCACCCTTTTCGGTCGAGGTGATGCGCTCTTGCAGTTCGCCCATCTCGGTGGACAGCGTCGGCTGATAACCCACCGCAGAAGGCATACGCCCGA
>JBGCDC010000295.1:0-2325 GCA_045105055.1 Phycisphaeraceae bacterium
TTAGTTCAAACGATTCGAAATAGACGGGATAACGGGATGTTCGGGATCAACGGGATTGGAATTGAAATCCCGGGTATCACGAACATCCCGTTATCCCGTCAAAACTACTTCACCAATTTAAGCTTGCGCTTCTTCCGCTGCTCGGACATGTCCACAAGGATTCGTTGTGTGATCGTGCAGTGGCGGACGGTGTGGTTGAGTGCGGCGATGAGTTCGAGGGTTTCGTCGCTGGTGAGGATCTTGCCCTTGCTTGCTTCACGGATGGAGAGCAGGGTTTCGCTGGAGGTCTTAAGCGCGTTACAGCTCGCGTCGAGCGCGTCTTCCGCATCGATCTTGCCGTCGGCGTTGACGTCGAGTTCCAGCTCCATCTTCGTGACGTGCCAGTCGGTCCCCGCGGCGAAAGTAAGGATCAATTCTTTCTGCGCCCGCGCATCGGGCAGCAGTCGCACGAGCAGGCGGACCGAATCAAAATCCGGCTGAGACTGCCCCGCGATCCAGCGGTACACCGTGGACTGGCTGACCCCGGTCAGCTCGCTGATCTCCTTGGCGGAAGTGAATTGTTTGTCGATGATTCGTTTTAGCGTCTTGGCCAGCATGGCAACTCCGGAAGTTGGCGGCGGTGTCCAACATAGCACCGCCTTGTTTTGCAACGTAAGCGTACCGCTTTTTGATTCCCACGTGAGGGAAAGTGGGCTAATCCAGTCCCAATTATTGAATTTTGTAATTTACTCATATCTGCCGTGTCCACTTAAGGGGCAGTACTTCCGGAGGCTGCCCCTTTTTATTTAGTTACGGCTTGATTTCGGGTCATATCTCGGCGTGTTTCATTGAGCAGCACGCGAGCTTGCCGACCATTGGAAGCTCCGCGCGGTGCAGGAAGGCCACGACCGCCGATGCCGCGAACAAGATGACCGCCAGCGGGAGCATGTCGTCGTTGGGCACCATGCCGGTGAGGTGCGAGGCGATTGCCCCGGCCATGACGCCCATCGCGGAGATCGAGCCGATGGCCCGCGTCTTGGGCAGCAGGATCAGCACCGCGATGACGAGCTCGACGACGCCGGTGAAAACCATCATGGCCGGTCCACCGATCTGCTCGAAGGTGGCTTGTGCGTCTGGGTTGCCGGTGAGCTTGAAGATGCCGGTGAAGCCGAAGAGCGCCGCGACGCCGACTGAGCCGATCCATGAGGTGAGTTGCTGTGCTTTCATCGCGTGTCCTTTGGTTGTTGTGTTTGAGCTGCGGGTGAAACCGCGCGGCGTGGTGTCTTATTCCATGAGCCACATCAAACCACATCCCCAATAGCCCCCACCGCGAGGTGGGGGTTCTGCCTTGCGTTGTTTCGAACCCCTACCTTGCGGCAGGGGCTATTTGTAGGATGACATTGCGTCGCTCGGCCGAGCCGGGCGTCGCTCCGCTAAACTGTCCCCCATGAGCACCACAAGCAAACCCTGGGAACACGCGAAATCCGACGGCAGCGAGGCCGCCCCCCTCGCCGCACGTTTTGTCTCGTCGCTGGATTACGACAAACGCCTGTACACCCACGACATCCGCGGGTCCAAAGCCCACGCCGCGATGCTGCAAAAGGTCGGCCTCATCACCCCGGACGATCTCACCGCGATCTACCAGGGCCTCGACGAGATCGAAGCCGAGATCGCCGAGCAAGGCGACGCCTGGCCCGGCTGGAAAGTCGAACTCGAAGACGTGCACATGTGCGTCGAAAACGCGCTGATCGAAAAGGCGGGGGAGGCAGGTAAGAAGCTGCACACCGGCCGATCGCGGAACGATCAGGTGGCGCTGGATCTAACGATGTGGGTACATGATGCATCTTGTGATTTAATTGGAGGCAGGCTGTACCAACTTATGATTGAATTCATGAAGTTAGCGGAACAGTATGGTCACGTTGTAATGCCATCCTATACGCACCTTCAACGGGCTCAGCCGATTGTCGCTGGTGGCGAACTTGTGGCGTGGGTCACAGCAATAGGTGAATGCCAGCAAAGATTTAGAAAGCTCTTTATGGGCAATGGTATGGCTGTCATCAGTGGCTTAACTACTCAATCCGATATGACTTCGCCACTGGGAAGTGGAGCGATTGCAGGTTCATCACTGCCACTGGATACTGAATTGACCGCAGCATTTTTAGCGGGTGAGAAGCCAGAAGAAATGATTGACTTGTGGCCTTTGCGCGATTCATCGATGTTTCACACTGCATCTCGCGATGTAGCTCTCGATTTTGCCTACGCCCTCACCATGACCTCCATGTGGCTCTCGCGCTGGGCCGAGCAGTGGATCATCTACGCGACGACGGAGTTCAAGTTCATCACGCT
>JBGCDC010000296.1:0-1286 GCA_045105055.1 Phycisphaeraceae bacterium
GGCTCGGGTTTAGGTTCGGGCTTCGGCCGAGTCGTGCTCGAGAGCCGCTTGGGTCGGTAGCGGTTGTAGTAGCGTCGGTAGATGTAGATTAGCGAAGCCTTGTCGCCTTCGGTTGAAAGCGTCTCGCGGTTCTCACGGACCATGTCTAGGAATGCGATCGGCGTGATCTGCACGTAGGCCAGTGCCTCGGGGAAATCACGGGTGCGAACACGCTCGAGCCTGTCGTAGTTAACGAGGACAAACTCGTGCTGCGGGTCGGTACTCATGACCGCGATCTGTAGGCCCTTTTTGCGCGGGCCGTAGTACTTATCGCCGGGCTTGATATCTTTGGTGCTAAAGCCGAGCAGGCGGTAAGTTGATTTCTTGTATTCGAGCTGTCGTTGTTTTGCGTTTTTACGCCAAGCGTTCTTAGTCTTGCCGACTTCACCCGACGGGATAAGTTCGATGGCGGTGACGATCATCTCGTTTGGCCCAACCACTTCTTTGACCACAACGGAGTTGACGAAGCCGTAGTGCCCAACGTCGATCGATGGGATCACGCGTGCCGCAACGATGACTTCCGCGACCGGCGGCGGGTGCTTGATTTCTTTCGTAGTGAGTTTGAGTTGGATGATCTCGATCTCGGTCATCTCTTCAAACGCTTGATCGTAAGTCTTGCCTGTCGAGTTCTCGCGCGATCGCTCGTAGTTGGGGAGCAGCACAAATCGGTCGTCTTCGAAACGAAAGAACTGCTGGCAATACATGCGCGTGTAGTTTTGGAAGATACGACGCTGGCTGCTGGTCAGGCTGGCGAGCGGGTCTTCGCGTCGCTGCGCCTCGGCCGGCCCAGCAATCCAACCAGACAACAACAGCACCGCTGACAGCGCAGCGATCTGGCAAAAGTTCATCGATAAACCATTATGAAATCTTTTCATTCGACACCACTTCATCGTTTAACCCCATGGAGAAATATAACCCGGATAACAGGACATGCAATCGCATTATAACAAGCTGAGTGTTCTATAGAACGCACAGGTCAGGAGATTCGTTCCGCTAAGCACGCTGCGTAATCGTTAAGAACTAAATATTCATAAAAAAACGGCGAGCCTTTCGACTCGCCGCTTCATACGTTGCGTTGAAGAAAAGGGATTGCTCCCAAATCTTTACCAGCGGTCGCCGCCACCACCGCCACCGCGGTTGCCACCCCCGCCGCCGCCGTAGCCGCCGCCGCCACCTCGGCCACCACCACCGCCGCCACCGCCACCGCGTTGTTCGCGCGGGCGTGCTTCGTTGATGTTGAGGGTACG
>JBGCDC010000297.1:0-3806 GCA_045105055.1 Phycisphaeraceae bacterium
GGCTTTGCCGAGGGTGCCGGTGGTGATGTCGATGCGGTCGATGCAGCCGCAGTGCTCGTGCGTGCCTCGGCCGGTCTTGCCAACGAACCCTGTGGCGTGGCAGTCATCGAAGTGGACCAGTGCGTTGTACTTGTCTGCGAGGTCACAGACCTTGTCGAGTTGTGCGATGTAGCCGTCCATGGAGAAGACGCCATCGGTGGTGATGAGCTTGTATCGCGCACCGTCCGCGTCGGCTTTCTTGAGTTGTTCCTCAAGGTCGGCCATATCGTTATTGGCATAGCGGTAGCGCATCGCTTTACAGAGGCGTACGCCATCGATGATAGACGCGTGGTTGAGCGAATCGCTAATGATCGCGTCTTCTTTGGTAAGCAGGGTTTCGAAGAGTCCGCCGTTGGCATCGAAGCAAGAGGAGTAGAGGATGGTGTCTTCGGTGCCTAGAAATTCGGAGAGCTTGGCTTCGAGGTCTTTGTGGATTTGTTGGGTACCACAGATAAAACGCACAGAGGCGAGGCCGTAGCCCCAGTCGTCCATCGCTTGTTTAGCGGCGGCGACGACCTCCGGGTGGTCGGCCAAGCCAAGGTAATTATTCGCGCCCATGTTGAGAACGGGCTTGTCACGGGAGGTCACAGCGACGCGTGCATTCTGAGGCGAAGTCATGACACGCTCGGCCTTGTATAGGCCCGCGTCTTTGATTTCGTTGATAGTGGTTTTTAGGTGGTTTTGGAAGTTGCCGTACATCTTTTTGTTTCTCGTATTTTGAACCACAGAGACGCAGAGGTTACTGAGGAAGGAAGTTTTGAAATTTGAAAAAATAGCTATGTATCTCTGGCTTGCTCTCTGTGTCTGCGTGATAGAAAGAAAGTCACCAGTTGAGTACGTCTTTGCCGCAATCTCCAGACAGCATGGCGTCAAAGCCTTGTTGGAAATCTGCTGCGTCAAAGCGGTGGGTGATGATGGGGCTGAGGTCTAAGCCGCTTTGGACCATCACGGACATTTTGTACCACGACGCGTACATCTCTCGGCCGTAGATGCCTTTGATGGTGAGCATATTGAAGACGACGGTGTTCCAGTCGATGGCCATGCCGGATTCTGGGATGCCGAGGACAGAGATTTTTCCGCCGTGTGTCATGTTGTCGATCATGTCGCGGAAGGCATGAGCGTTGCCCGACATCTCCAGGCCGACGTCGAACCCCTCACGCATGCCCAGTTGTTTCTGCGTATCGGCGATGGACTGCTTACTCACATTAATTGCTAGCGTCGCACCCATCTTACGGGCCAAGTCGAGTCGGTAGTCGTTGACATCGGTGACGACGATGTGCCGAGCACCGGCGTGCTTGCAGATCGCCGCGGCCATGATGCCGATCGGTCCGGCTCCGGTGATCAAGACGTCCTCGCCGAGCAAATCCCACTGCAGTGCCGTGTGCGTCGCGTTGCCAAACGGATCAAAGATCGAAGCAACATCGCGATCAATCCCGGCGGGGTGTTCCCAGACATTGGCGTTGGGGATGCTGATGTACTCCGCAAAAGCGCCGGGCCGATTGACGCCGATGCCCGAGGTGTGTGCACACAAGTGCCGACGCCCGGCCAAGCAGTTTCGACAGCGGCCGCAGACGACGTGTCCCTCGCCGGAGACGATCATGCCGGGCTTGTAGTCGTTGACGTTTGAGCCGACCTCGACGACCTCGCCGACGAACTCGTGGCCGACGACCATGGGTACGGGGATGGTCGCTTGTGCCCAATCGTCCCATTTGTAGATGTGCAAGTCCGTGCCGCAGACGCCGGTGCGATCGATCTTGACGAGCACGTCGTTGATCCCGATCTCGGGCAGGGGCACGTCTTGCATCCAGAGCCCGACCTCGGGCGACGCTTTGACGAGGGCTTTCATGGTCTTTGGCATGGCACTGCTTCAGTTTGGCGGGGAAAATCCAGCCTCCTTCAAGGTCAGGCGATAGGTTATCCGATCAAAGAATCGTTGACAGCATCCACCCCCGCGAATATGCTTCCATCCATGCACCGCATCCTACTCCAACTAAACCTTTGCACGGGCCGACTAGGCCTACTGCTACTGGACCGCGCTGGATAGGGCTCTGCGATCGCTTTACCGATCAACACACCCTGTCTGGCAAACGCCTGACAGGGTTTTTTTATAGCTCTGAACTATCAGTCACGCTTAATCAACAACTCGCCCAGCCCTAAACCCCGGACCCAATCATGGCCACTCCCATCCGCATCTTCGACACCACCCTCCGCGACGGCGAACAGTCCCCTGGTGCCTCGCTGAACCATGAAGAAAAAATAGAGATCGCCCGCCAGCTCGAGTCGCTCGGCGTCGATGTCATCGAGGCCGGCTTCCCCATCACCAGCCAAGGCGACTTCGAGGCGGTCAAAGCCATCGGCAAGGACCTCGCACAAACCACGGTCTGTGGCCTGGCCCGTTGTGTGGACCGTGACATCGAGCGTGCCGCTGAGGCATTGCGTGCGGCGTATAAGCCCCGCATCCACGTCTTCTGCGCGACATCAAAGATTCACCTGGATCACAAGTTCAAGAAGCCGTTTGAAGCGATCGTCGAGATGTCGGTTAAGGGCGTCGCCAGGGCGAAGAGCTATGTCGACGATGTCGAGTTCAGCCCTGAGGACGGCAGCCGAACGAGCATCGATGACTTGGTCACGATCACCAAGGCCGTGATTGATGCTGGTGCTATGACCATCAATATCCCCGACACCGTCGGCTATTCGACGCCTGCTGAGTACGGCGCAATCTTTCGGCAGTTGCACGAACGCTTGCCAGAGATCGAAGCGAAGGGCGTCGTACTTTCGTCGCACTGCCACAACGACCTGGGCCTAGCGGTGGCGAACTCGTTGTCCGCGATGGAAAACGGTGCAAAGCAGATCGAGTGCACCATCAACGGCATCGGTGAGCGGGCGGGGAACGCCGCGTTGGAGGAAGTGGCGATGGCGCTGCGGGCGAGGCCGCAATCGACCTACCACGGTCTCGATACGACGAGGCTCTGCGCGGTGAGCCAGCTCGTCGAGTCCGTCACGGGTTCGGCTGTTCCCCCGAACAAGGCCATCGTGGGGGCCAACGCCTTCGCCCATGAAGCAGGGATCCACCAACACGGGGTGCTGAGCCATCGCGGCACCTACGAGATCCTTCGGGCCGAAGACGTTGGGGCGGCGCCGGCGCAGATCGTCCTAGGCAAACACAGCGGCAAGCACGCCGTTCGTGCTCGATTGAAGGCCCTCGGGATCCCCGCCAGCGACGAGGACACCCAGCGCATCTTCCACGGCATCAAGCGCGTCGCTGAGGCCGGCGCGGAGGTTACCGACGTGATCCTGCGCGAGCTCGCGCAGGAGGGAAACCGGGACGTCCCCACTCTGGACTGGGCGAGCTGCGCTCGCTTTCGAGCATGAGACCAGGCATGGAATCACCCAAGAACATCATTCAGAAGATCTGGGACGACCACGTGGTCCTCGACGGAACCGGCGGGGAACCGGACGTGCTCTATATCGACACGCACCTCGTCCACGAGGTGACGTCGCCCCAGGCGTTTGCCGAGCTACGGCAGCGGGGGCTTCGGGTGCGCGCCCCTGGCCGTACGTTTGCCACCCTCGACCACGCCATTCCGACGACGGAACCCGGCGCCGATGGCCGCTGGGAGGGCCTCAAAGGAGCGGCTGCGCTGCAGGTGCAGACCCTTGAAGAGCACTGCGCAACCCACGGGATCGAGCTCTGCGGGAGGGATCACCCTTCCCGGGGGATCATTCACGTGGTGGCGGGGGAGCTGGGACTTGTCCGTCCCGGGGCG
>JBGCDC010000298.1:0-3157 GCA_045105055.1 Phycisphaeraceae bacterium
AACACCAGTACCGCCAATCGCGGTGCCATCTGCGACAACGCCATAAGTCAAAGTAATTGCATCACCACGCTGACCAGTAGAGCCGTCCGTCGCTGTAAATGACCATCGGCTAGACACTCGGAAAGGAGCAGACGTGTCGCCGTGCGTCGCTGATCCGGCACTAGCGCAGGCCACGCATGGGCAGATGTAAGTCTCGCCTTGGGCGTGGGTGTATTGCGTCACTGCTAGTAGGCTCAGCGTCCCTGCCGCCAAGAGGGCTCGACTGGTCATCATCTTTCGCCGAAAAGAAGGTGACTTCGTCATACGTTTGTTGCTTGTCGCGTCTTTAATCATCCTCAGTAAATCCTTTGCGTTGAGGGAGGGGGTGTCTTTGAAGGCAGGTGAATAAAATCCAACTCTACGAGTCACGGTTTCGAGCTTTGGTGTTGTGCTAGAGCGAGGGGAAGTCAGCCAGCGGGAAAATCTTAAGAATGCAGATCACTCGAATAAGCGGGTGCCTGCCCCGCTTGTGATATTGCTCTGATTTTTAGCACTCCTCCATCTGCTGAACTTGTTTTGAAGCAGTGATTGCCACCGCGTTGATAAGAAGATTAAGTGAACATCAAGGCGAGCGATATCACCTGTAATTAGTATTTTTAAAAACTACATCTTGCGGGCTACCCCTTAGTCGGCAGGGATGAATTACATCAACTCGGGGAATACACATCACAAGCAGTGCAGATAAAAGCCGATCAATCCTGGCTTAATTACCGGGAATGCTTGGCCCCGTAACTCGCTTGGATTGAGCGGTAATTTGTGCGCACCAGACTTAGATTCGCGCCCCTTTAAGAGGGCACATTCCCGACTGGAAGTACAACACTGCCCCGGCTGTATGCAACGCGGACTATCCAGAAAAGCCACGCCATCGCGCCAAAGCTATCTCTGTGTATAAACCCGGGTCACCACGCCCACAACACCGAACGACCAGTGAGCCTTTACGCACACCCGATTTGATGCGCACACGAATCGGGTCTTTTCAATAATCGCTGCGGCTGACTTCGTCTAGCACGTGCTCGGCGACGTAGATGGGGACGTCGCCGACCGCACCGAGCGCGATCGCGTCGCTGGGGCGGGAATCGATGTCGATCATCTCGCTGCCCTTGCGGAGGAAGATACGGGCGTAGAAAGTATGCTCGCGGAGGTCGTTGATCTCGATGCGTTCGAGCTTGTAGCCCAGCTCGGTGATGACGCTGTCGAGGAGCTCGTGGGTCTGAGGGCGTGGCGGAGCTTGGCCCATGAGTCGGCGTTCGATGGCGGCGGCTTCGGTCAGGCCGATGACGATGGGGAAGACGCGGGCCTGCTCCTCGGGGACCTCGGCTTCGCGGAGCTCGACGACGTGGGTGTCGTCGGTCTCGCGGATTAGCACACGGCAGAGCTCCATTTTGATGGACATGGGATGGACTCCTGAAAAGACTGACTCGCCGCTGACCCGCTCACTAAAACGAGCCACGCGTTGGGTCAGAGTTTGACGAGGGCGTGATAGCTACCGTCGGTGTAGGTTTCGCTGTGGCCTTGGGGCAGTTGTTGGTGCTCATGAATCAGCTCGCCTTCGTTGCGGATCAGGCGTTTGATCTGATTTTTATTTTCGGGCGGCTCGATGGAGCAGGTCGAGTAGAGCAGTAGCCCATCGGGCGAGAGCCAGGCTTTTGCTTGTTCGATGATGGTGCGTTGGAGCTTGACAAGTTCGCCGAGTGTTTGCTGGCTGTAGCGGTAGCGGGCTTCGGGACGCCGGGCGAGCACCCCTGTGTTGGAGCATGGCACGTCGAGCAAGATCAAATCATAGTTCTGCTCGCCCGCTTGGTCGGGCTCAACAACGGTCACATTAGGCAGGCTGGCTGTGGCGATGCGCAGGGCGTCGCGTCGGCCGGGGTGGGTGTCGGTCGCGGTGATCTGTGCATCGGGATGGACCAGCGCGAGCTGACGCGTCTTGGTGCCTAGGCCAGCGCAATAGTCGAGGATGGTTTTGGGTTTAAGATTGGCAGTGGACTGGACGGCAAGGACCGACGCGGCGTCCTGCACACGGCGGGCGTCGTTCTGAGCGAGGAAATCACGCAGCAGCTCGGATGGGCCTTGCCAAAATACGGTGTTGTCAATGTCGTGCGGCTTGATGTGATTGCCGTGAGCGCCAGCTTCGAAAGGCGACTCAACCGCGATCGTCGTCGGCGGGTTCTGGATCGAATGCAAACACAACTCGGTCGCTTTCTCCTCGCCCCATCGGCCAACCCATTCACGAACCATCCGAAGCGGCATGCTCATCGCCACCACGAGGTGCTTATCCAACGGCGTCGCGGGCGGCAGGGTCGCGTAAGGCAATTCGATCGCCCCGCTGCCAGGCAGTGGGATCAGGTTCGCGTGGGGCTGCCAAGTCGGGACGCGATTGGCCCTGCTCACTAGGCGATCGACCTTGCGGAGCACCGCGTTAACCATGCCCTTCGCGTTGGGTCGCAATAGCTGATGCGCCAGGCGAACCGACTCATCAACCACCGCATAGGCGGGCAGGCGGTCGAAGAACACGAGCTGCGCGGCGCCGGACATCAGCACCGCCTGCATCTCCGGCTCAAGCCTGCGGACCTGCTTGGACAGGTACTGCTCTAACAGGTGCTGGAGCGTGAACCAACGCTGGACTGTCGTGCGGTAGATCGCCAAGGCAAGGGCCGCGTCAGCGGGCGACAAGCCAGTCAGGTCGTTACTAGGCGGATCGACTTGTGGGAACTGCTCCGCCACGCGTGTGAGGCGTTGAGCCGCCCACAGCCTTGCGGTCAGTGTTTTGGACTGTTCGGTTGTCTGCTGGGTACCAAGCTCACTCAAGTGTTGCCGCCTCGTCTTGCGTCAGTGCTTTCCGAACTTCATCGATGAGTTGCTCGACCTTGAACGGCTTAAACAGCACCGTCGATAAGCCGTCTTGCGAGGCACGCACGATCGAGTGGTTCGGGTCGTAGCCAAAGCCGGTCATCAGGATCACGGGCATGCCTTCGGTGCACCGCTGCGATGCGGCATAAATCTCGTATCCATTGCGGTACGGCATCTTGATGTCGGAAACGACCAGATCGTATGTACAACCTTCAAGCGCGTTACAGGCTTCATAGCCGTCTTTGCAAACAGTCACTTCGCAGCCGTA
>JBGCDC010000299.1:0-4196 GCA_045105055.1 Phycisphaeraceae bacterium
GCGTCTTCGTCCTCACCAACGACGCCAAGTCCTTCTACAACGTCAGCGGCTACAGCCTCAAAGACGGCTCACTGACCTACATCAATCTCCACACCGCCGACCCCGCCACAACCGTCGAAGCCTCGCTAGATGGGATTGAGATGGAGTGAAGCGAAGTCTAATTCTTATTTGATTCGTTCTTAAATTTGTCCGCGTGTTTAAGTTGGTGCTCTTTAAGAAGTACTTCTATCTCTGTTCCTTCGTGTTCGTAGTATTCAGAGTCAAGACGCGTTAACGCCTCTTTTACAGAGTCTTTTTCTAGCGCAGCGATCATCTGGCGATGTAGTGACGCGAGTTGTTCTGCATTGAAAGTTTGCTTCTTGCGACTACGTAAAGAGCGCATGAACCCAGCCTTGTCTTTTTGATTCGCTTGCTTCAACAAAGCTGTATCAAGGTTCAAGCTAGCGATCGCCTTGGCAAGCAGAGCGGCTTCTTCAATCGCGCCAATTTCTAAGAGTGCTTCGTGTGTGTATGTCGCCCAATACCCTTCGTAGTAGAAGAAATGCTCGAAGCCATCCATATAAATCACTGCATTGAATGACTCGGCGAGGAGATATACGCGGTGGGCTGGTTCCAGTTGATCAATGGCTTGCGGGTCTTCAGGTAGCTGAGGGATATCGTCAAAGCAAGCAAGCACGACCTTTGCATTTGCAATCGCTTCGCGGAATGGCCCCCGAGATTTTTTAAGCCGATCGATCCACACCTTTGCATCTGCGGGGGAGCTACGCGCCAAGTTTGGTAGCGCATAATCGAACACGCTGCTACGGCCTACTGCGGCCGGATCTTCAAACAGCGACTCCATCAGACTAAGCAGGCGCTTGGCCCCCAGCGGCACTGGATCCCACTCCGCCTCCGCAAGAGATAGGATTCGTAGGAGATTTGGATGATCTGATTGGAACATGCCCAATTCATCCAGCAAACCAAACGCCCGTTTCGAATCGTACCGAACTATTTTTTTAAAAAGAGGGCCGGCGCGTATTGGGCTGGCTTGCGCGAGATACTTTTTCACACCCGGCCAAATAGCGTCCACATACTCCACGTCAAACTGTTCAGGCAGACGGTCGCCTGACGGTAGCACACTGGATGCACACTCGACTTGCTCGGCATCGTCAGACAAAAGCATTCGCCCAAGGATTTCGCCACCGACCTGCTTACCGCTGTAAGAGAGGATCGCCAAGGCATTCAGATGAAACCGCTCATCGTCAACAAAATCTAGCGCCACCTCGACCGACTCCACCGGGCACTCGATCGACAGCCGACCCAGCATCATCCTCGCGAAAGTATCCCCGCTGGAATTTTTGTTGCAGGCACGCGGGTCTCGCAGTGCGGCAAAAACCAAGGGCAGCGCGTTCGGCTCCCACAAATAGCTGTAGTAACTGTGGATCCGATGCAACTCACCATTGAGAGCTAGTTCAAGCTGGCTAGCAATGAACTTGTCTGACTTTGTCTTTTTAGTCATTGGAATACACCTCGGAAATCATGCGTATTCTAATCAGTAGGGACCGTGTTGAATAGCACGTAGGGTGGGTGCAGGCTTTGCGCAACCCACCGCGAACTGTGACTGCTTTGTTCGTTTTTTAAGCTCGTTTACGTGATGCGATCTATCGGCGGGTTGCGCTGAGCCTGCACCAACCTACGCTTGATTTACTCCGCTTCGAGCAGAGCCTTTGCGAAGGCTTCGCCGAATTGGGCGATCATTTTTCCCGAGCCCATGTAGTGGTACCCGGCGTTCGAGGCGCCGCGGGCCCAGATGGCCTGGTCGCCGAGCGGGATCATTTTTTCTTCGTATTTCTTGAGATAGGCTTTTTGATCGGCGTCGGACATTGAGCCGTCGGCGTTGGCGTGGTCCTTGTGTTTGACCTTAAGGAAGTAGGCCATCTGCCGGACCTTATTTCGGTTGCGGTCGATCTCGCCAAGCTTCTTATCCCACATCGGCGCGGTCTCCACGGCGTAGACATGCTTCATCGTCTTCGATGGCGCGGCCATGGCTTTTCGGAAGTGGTTCATCGATTGATTCTTCGCGTCCGGCGCGACCGGGCCGTCAACGCCCATGACGCCGATGACGAAGGGCATGTCGGGCGCTTTCACCTCTTTGCGGACGTCGTTGATGAAGTGGGACATGAAAGTGCTGTAGGCGTCAAAGCGTTTTTCGCCGAGGTTGTGCGGGTAGGTGTGCGAGTCGACCCAGTCGTTCCATGCTTGAAACCAGACAAAGCCCGCGACCTCGTAGCCCGCTTCTTTGTCGTAGTTCGGCACGACCTTGCCGGGGTCGGCGAGGACGGCGTTAACGTGCTCGATCATCATCTTGTAGTAGACGCCGGTGGCCTTGGCTTTATCGAGCTTCCACTGCGCGAAGTCTTTGGGGATGCCGTGGCCTTCTTGCTTTGGGTAGTTTTCTTTTTGCCAATCGCTGAGGGTGTAAGGCCCAGCGCTGGGCGATCGGAAATCGGTGTGGAGTGACTTGCCGCCCCACGCGGTTTTGATGATGAGGATTGGGCCGTCGTAAGCGGCCTGCATGGTTAGGCCGAAGGTGTACTCGGGGCCGACCTTGTTGCCCAGTTCGGTGGGGTTTCGTCGCGCGCCGAAGCCCGCGGCGAGTTTGCCGGTCTTGACGCCGTTGTTATCGAAGAAGCCGTTGAGGTTGGAGACCCAGGCGCGGTCGGCTACGACGGGGTCGCCATTGGCATCGGTCATCATCTCGAGGAGGTGCGCGGTCTCGGCGTCGTCACCCGCGTAGCCGATGGTTCGGATCTCAGCGTGGCCTTCCATGTTCGATTGGCCCGCGAGGATGTAGACCTTAAGCGGTTTGGCGGCGAGGGCATCTTGCGATGTGAAAGAGAGGAACGCAATCGTCAGGGCGAGGACGAGATGGAGTCGTTTGGTGTTTAGCATGACTTAGGCTTTGGGTTATAAAAATTGGAATATTGTTCTTGGAGGACGCTTTGAATTGATGGCTATATACAGTAGCCCGGCATCGCTTTGAATGCTTGGCAACGAAAAAGCCTCACCGTGAAGGATGAGGCTCTCGTTTTTTGTTGTGCGGATTGTTTAGAACGTCTATGAAAACTTGGTTTGCGGCGAGAGCGAGGCTCATGCCGAACCGCGTCGTCGGCGAGCGATGAGAAGACTACCTAAGCTCAGCAGCGCGAGCGAGCTCGGCTCGGGGACTGCGACGCTGTTGAACTGGATGTTGTCGACGTGCGCTTGGCGGTTGCCATGCTGTTGCGACAGCGTTGCGAAAGTGATCAGGTCGCCGACGGCTCCGTTTCGAAATGCCAAGTCTTCGCCGACTTTCGTGCCGAGTATGTTCGCGTCGCCGGTGGTGCCGAAGTAGACGTCGTAGGTGTTCGTGGCGTTGTCAACGACGACCCAGACGTCGTACCAGTTGTTGATGCTCAGGCCTGTCGCGAGATCGACATTGTTGCCGCCATTTTTTGCGATGACTTTGAATTCGTCATTCGTGGCGCTGTCGTCGTCGACCAGGGCAATCTCAACATCGAAGGCGTCAAAACTATTGGTTGGTACGGCGATGGAACTTAAGCCATAGGAGGCGTTGGGCGTTGGGTCGGCCGAGCGGACTTGGAAGTAGTAGGTGGCGGCGTCGGTGTCTGCGATCGGCGTGACCGCGCGGTAGGCCCCGCGGATACCGCTGTCTGCGGTGGTCCAGCCATGGTCGAGGTACTGGTTGCCGTTGTCGTCGGTGATGGCGATCAGGCCGGATCCGACTGGCCCTGAGCCATCCCATCCGGTCCAAGGCCCGCCGCCGTTGTTGGTGAACACCAAGCTGCCATCACTCACCCTGCCGAGGGCATAAGACTCGAAGTCATCGACAATGACATAAGAAGCAGTTGCGGCGGATGCCGTGCCGATCGCGAGACCTGCGGCGAGCAGGTGTGTCTTTTCAAGTCTGAACATTTACAGGTCCTCCACGACCAACGGAATAGCTAAAAGCTGAGTATTTACGACGATTCGCCTTGCCAGAGACAAGCCTTTCGAGCATAACCCAAAGGGTTGGTATGCGGAAATGAAATATGCATTTTTGACCGATAATTACAGGACTCAGACGCGGACACGGGACATTCGGACAAGAACGGCGGTCAAGTCGGGATAGGCACCAACCCCCGGGGCGTGGCCTGGCGGCTGCGGCGCGACACACG
>JBGCDC010000300.1:0-1645 GCA_045105055.1 Phycisphaeraceae bacterium
CTTCGGCTCCGACCCCACCTGGCGTGTCGACGATCGCGCCATCTTTTTCAATTCGCGCGACACCCTCGATGCGCCCGCAGGCGACCTCAACGTCCACAACTTAAAGACCGGCCTCAACCAATCGCTCGCCTTGCGCGGTAACGGCTTTAGCAACCTGTCGCGTGGCACGTCCATCACCTACACCGCGCTGCCCTACAGCCGACGCAACGCCGCCGTTTGGCTCATCGATGCGAACAGCAAGAACCGCCGACTGTCCAGCCCCGGCAAGACCCACCGCGACGCCGACCCCGTCCACATCAACGGCAGTAAGTTCGTTGCCTTCACCCGCATCGACGTTGCTACCAACAAGTCGAGCATCTACGTCGTCGAGCGCTACGCAAAAGACCCTGTCGAAACGCTTTTGTTCGAATCAGAAAACAACGTCTACACGGCCGGCGGCCGAACGCTTCGGCGCGAATAGATTACTTTTGTGTCCCAGCATCGTTGGGTACCTCGCGCCGCTGCTCGCTTCCCTTTGAGCCGATCCCGAAATGCTGCAAACACTTCAGCAGCATCAGCAACGCACCCACCTCATCAAGGTTGCCGATGAACGGGATGTTGTCGGGCAGGATTTCAAACACGCCCGCACCTGGATTCAACAGGTAGACAACCGAGATCAGAGCCAGCGCGACGTAGCCAATCGTTTTTAGAAAGTTCATGCCGACTGCTCCAAAAGGGGTGGCCCGCGTGGTCGCGGTTACAAGTGAACAACAACACTTAGTCTACGCGCTTAAGCATTTGAGTTGCTCAGCAGGTCTTGCTTCTTTCATCCGATGTCGTGACGTGTTTCATGCGACAGCCCAGCCGTCTGCCTAGAGTGAAGAGGTAGATTCATCAATGAAAAGGAAATGACATGACCATACACGCCTACGCCGCCAAAGATAAAGCCAGCAAGCTCGAGTCCTACGAATACGACCCGGGCGACCTTGGTCCGAACGAAGTCGAGATCGCGGTGGACTACTGCGGTATCTGCCACAGCGATTTGAGCATGCTCAACAACGACTGGGGGATGACGCAGTATCCATTCGTTCCCGGCCATGAAGTCGTAGGCAAGATCTCTGCCGTGGGCGACGCGGTGACGCACTTAAAGGAAGGTCAGGCCGTGGGCCTAGGCTGGACCGCGCACTCGTGCATGACCTGCCGACAATGCACCGGCGGGGATCACAACCTCTGCTTCGATGCGTTGGGCACGATCGTCGGGCGTCACGGCGGGTTCGCCGACAAAGTCAGAGCCGACGCCGCGTGGGTCTTTGATCTGCCCGATGGCATGGACGCCGGATCCGCGGGGCCGTTGTTCTGCGGTGGCATCACCGTCTTCAACCCGCTCGTGCAAAACAACATCAAGCCCGGCAGCAAGGTCGGCGTCGTCGGCATCGGCGGACTCGGGCACCTCGCCTTGCAGTTCGCCGACAAGTGGGGCTGCGAGGTTACCGCGTTTTCGACAAGCAAAGATAAAGAAGATGAGGCCCGAAAGCTCGGTGCCGACCACTTCGTCTCCACACGCGACGACGGCGCGCTCGAGAGGCTCGCGGGCACATTCGACCTTATCATCGTGACGATCAATGCCGACCTGCCTTGGGATGCGTACATCAACACCCTCGCACCC
>JBGCDC010000301.1:0-4961 GCA_045105055.1 Phycisphaeraceae bacterium
TGGCTACGCCTACGCAGTGGGCTTGTAGAGTGACAACTACTTCGTCATCTCGTGTTTCATCACGCGCAGTGCGACGGGCATGGCGAACTGCATCCCTTCATCGATCTCGGTGGAGGGCTCGACCTCGCCTGAGAATTTTTCAACGAGTTCATTGATGATGGCTTGGACGAGGTCGTCTGGTGCTGATGCACCTGCGGTGACGAGCACGGTGTCGACGCCTTCGAACCATTCGGCCTTTAACTCGCTTTTGTCGTCGAGCAGCTTGGCGGGTGTGCCATCGGTCTCGCTGATCTCGGTCAGGCGGACGGAGTTGGAGCTGTTGACGCTGCCGACGACGAGGGTGAGGTCGGCGCACTTCGCTAGCTCACGCACCGCGCCCTGACGGTTGGTCGTCGCGTAGCAGATGTCTTCTTTGGGCGGGGCTTTGACGTGAGGGTACTTCTGCTTGATGGCGTCGATGATGACGTTGGCGTCGTCGATGCTCAGCGTGGTTTGGGTGAGGTAGATGAGTTGATCGTTGGACGAAAAATTCGTCGCTTCGACGTCTTCAGGCGACTCGACGATGGTGATGGCTTCGGGTGCTTCTCCAAAGGTGCCTTCGACTTCGTCGTGGCCGGCGTGGCCGACGAGGAGGATCTTGCAGCCTTGCTTGGCGTAGCGGCGTGCCTCGACGTGGACCTTGGTAACTAGCGGGCAGGTCGCGTCGATCATGTGGAGGTCGCGTGCTTTAGCGCGTTCGCGGACGGCGGGGGAGACGCCGTGCGCGCTGAAGACGACGGTCTTACCGTTGGGGACTTCGTCGATGGAGTCGACGAAGGTGACACCTTGCGCGATGAAGCGATCGACGACGTGCTTGTTATGCACGATCTCGTGGAAGACCCACAGAGGCGGGCCGATAAGGTCGACGAGCTCTTGCACGGTATCGATGGCCATATGGACGCCGGCACAGAAGCCGCGGGGACTGGCGAGGATAATCTTCATACGGTTCATCTTAGAAAGTAGGCCGGGCTTTAGTTCAGATCGACGCGATTGTTTAGTGGTTCCGGGCTGAAGCTCGGCCTACGTGTCATTCTAAGCCTACCGACGCGAGCACGGCGGCAAGGGTCACATCTTCAATCCGCCCGGGCCCATCGCTCGGTGCCACGTAGCGAAAATGCTTTGCTCGCGGTGCCCATTTGTTGGGTTCGGTCGGGCCAAGGATGCCCAGCGTCGGTGTGCCGAGCTGAGCGGCTAGGTGCATCGGCCCGGCGTCGTTGCAGATGAATAGTCGCGCCTGTTGGAGCACGGGAACGAGTGTGTCAGCCGAGCGGAAGACTTCTGCGCCGAGGGTCTCGGTCCAGTGGTGCATGCGGTCGGGCGACCAGCGTTCGAGCTCGACCTCACCGATGACGGGCTTGACGTTGTGGCCTTGCTTGGTGAGCGTGTCGATCAGGGCTTCGTATTGCTCGGCGGGCCAGCACCGTTTGATCGCGCTACTGCCGGGGTGTACGACGATTGGGCCGGCGGTGTGGGAAAGCGGCTTGGGCTCGATGGGTTTGAGGTGTACGCCTTGGCTTGCGAGCTGTTCGATATGCCACTCGATGAAGTGGCCAGGAAAGTCGGCGGGGGGACGCGGGTCGATGCGGATGAGTTTCGCGTTTGGCGAGAGACGCTGCACATTGGTTGCCCAGTTGTCTTGTTCGCTGCTAAGGAAGCTGATGATCTGCGTCGCGTGGTCGAAGAGGTCGCCGACGGCCGGGCTGACGCGCGTCGGTCCGCCCTCGACGTGTAGGCGTGAGAACTCGAACAGCTCGATATCCATCGGCGTCGTCCCGATCATGCGCGCGGAAAGAGACGTCCGCTGCCACGGCGCGACGACCGTCATCGGCAAAGGCAGAGCCCGCATCAACGGCATCAGCAGCAGGAACTCGTCCAACGGCCCGGCATGGAACAACAGTTGCATCCCTAAAGCATAACGCTAGCCCCCGGAATGTGGTGATTTGCATAAGCCATACCGCATGCGTGGCGGTTGTACCGGTCGTGCGGGCCGATTTCGCTCTCAAGCTATCGGAACTTGCCCAGGCCTTAAGCAGCCGGCGATCAGGTCCGATACTCACCACGGGCAGGCACCGCCAGCCCAGATTCGGGATCGTGGCATCCCGCGATTCAGGGAAACGGAGAGAGGAACACTTATGGCAAGCAGGCGCGTTAAATCCGATCTTGAGGTCTATCTCAAACAGATCGACGAGAGCCCACTCCTCAACCGCGAGGAAGAAGTCATGCTCGCAAGGCGCATCCGCGACGAGGGCTGCATGGCCTCGCGGGAGCACATGGTCCGGTCCAACCTCCGCTTGGTCGTGTCGATCGCAAAGCGATACATGAACCGCGGCCTACCTTTGCAAGACCTTATCGAAGAGGGCAACATCGGCCTGATGAAGGCGGTCGAGAATTTTGACCCTGAATTCGGCGCTCGCTTCTCGACCTACGGCACGTGGTGGATCAAGCAAGCCATCAAACGCGCCCTGATCAACGCGGTCCAGCCCATCCACATCCCGGCCTACATGGTCGAGCTAATCGCGAAGTGGAAGAAGGCGTCACGCGATTTGGAAGAAGAACTCGGGCGTCAGCCCAACACCGCTGAACTTGCGGAGAAGATGGAGCTGCCCGAGAAGAAGGTGCGGATCATCAAGAAGGCTGTGCGTGCAAGTCAACGCCCATCGCAAGAAGGCGGCGGCGGAGACAACGACGCACCGTCACTAGGCGAGTACATCGCGGACGAACGCATGATGCCGCCGGACGAGGCGGTGCTGCTCGAAGACGACCTAGATACGATCGCACAATTGCTTAATGCGATCGACGACCGCGAGGCGACGATTCTACGATTGCGATACGGCCTAGAAGGCGACGAGCCTCTAACGCTCAAAGAGATCGGTGTCGTCGTCGGCCTGACGCGCGAGCGTGTCCGACAGATCGAGATCGAAGCGCTACGCAAGCTCAACGACCGCATGAACTCGGACCGGCCCCTCGCCGCGATCCGTGCAAGAGAAGCAGTCGCCGCAAGACGCGGAGCATGAGTACTACTGGTCAGCACAACGCGATTCAAAACGATCCACTTGGAGTTGTAGCTTCTTCTTATTAATAAGCACAATTTCCGGCGGGTTCATTGCGGCGAGCTGCTCGACATAGATCGGATGCGCGAAATCGTATTCAGCGGCTTTGGCTTTGCCCATAAAGGTGGTTTTGACCTGAATCGGCTTGACGGTTGGTAGGTGCGATAGGCACCCGTCTGGTCGTGATTGGATGGCGTGTATCAGCTTCGCGGCAAGCGTCCCGAAGATAGCGAACGCGAGACCTATCCAGAAGAATAGGAACACGGGATTCGGCGGCGCGTTGAGACTCGCGTTATTGACAGCCAGCCAGAACGAAATTCCCATCAAGATGATGCCAGGCCCCAGTCCGATGGCCCATTGTAGGCGGCGGCCCCTACGAAACAGGTGTGCGCATGACTGACAAAATGGCCACTCGCTAGAGACCGAGGTCGCGACGAGAAAGGGGATGCCAAACGTTCGTTGAACGGTGACGGTGTGTCCGGCAGGCGTTTCAAGACAGTTCGGACAAATGTCGGGTCTTTGAAAGCGAGATACGTCAAGAATTTTTACTCGTATCCATTTCACAGTAGCGACATCCACTTCTTAGCGAAGTTGTTTCACCGCTCCACGCCCCAG
Source organism: Phycisphaeraceae bacterium (assembly GCA_045105055.1). Taxonomy (GTDB): domain Bacteria; phylum Planctomycetota; class Phycisphaerae; order Phycisphaerales; family Phycisphaeraceae; genus JAHQVV01. The sequence goes on from JBGCDC010000301.1 coordinate 3,705, forward strand.
ACCGCTTTGACAATGTCGTGGATTTCGGCGTCGTGGTCTTTGAGCTGTGGGCGAACGAAGGGGAAGTGGTCGTTGCAGCCGAAGAACGCTTCGGTGGCTTCGGCGAAGTATTCCTTGTGATCGGTCATCGCGTAGTGACGCACTTCTCGGCCGCCGATGTGCTGGACCTTGTCGTAGCTCTTTGATGCCTCGGCCTTCTTAAAGCTTTCGATGATGTCTTTGCGGTTAAAGCTCAGGTGCAGGTCGTGATAGGCGTGCGCGAATTCGTGGAGCATCGTGTTCGCTTTTTGATGGGCCCATCGCCTCGCGAAACCTTTAGCGTTGCTGATCTCGACGCAGTTGGCTTTCTCGCCGAGGTAGCCGTTGGACACGAGCCACTGCTTGCTGGGGTGGTACTGCGCAGCGTTGCTGTAGGGGTTGTTGAGCTCAACCCAGATCGGCACTTTCTTGAGTAGCTTCACTTTGTCGGCAGGGACCGCTTCGACAATCAAGTAGAGCTGGTGGTGGATCTCGTCCATCACGTCTTTGTGCAGTTCCTTGTCTGCGATGAGGTCTTCGTGAACGAGCAGCTTCCAGCCGAGAACGGTGTCGTCCTTGTAGGCACTCACCGGTGAATGCGGCTCTTTGCCTTTGCCCGGGCTTGTACGCTTAGGCTTGTTTTCAGCTGCGGATTCTTGGCTTGGCCCGTCGTGCTCGGGATGGCCGGAGTGTGCGAGCGTCGGTAGGGCGAGGGTCAGGCTCAGTAGGCCCGCGAGTAATAATTGGTACATCTTCATTGGCTCGGTTGGGTTCGGTTTCACCGGATAGACGCTAGGCGCGGCCTGTTATTTCTTGGGTCGTTTGTAGAAGGGCAGCTTGCAGACGGTCGCTTCGATCTCGCCGCTGCCGACTTTGACGGTGACGGTGCTGTCAACGCTGGCCGAGCCGGGGGTGACGTAGGCCATCGCGATGGGGACGCCGAGTGTCGGGCTCATGCAGCCGGAGGTGACGGTGCCGATTGTCTTGCCATCGATTTGGACTTCGCAGCCTTGTCGGGGCGTGCGTTTGCCGTTGATTTTCATGCCGATGAGTTGCTTCGGCGGTCCGTCGGCAGCGATCTTTTCGAGTACATCTTGTCCAACGAAGCGCGGGATCGGTGGGCCGTCTTCGGTCTTGTCTTTGTTCAGCGAGACGGCGAACTTCAGGCCGGCCGACAGCGGGTCGGTTTCCTCATCAAGCTCGTGGCCATACAACGGCATGCCTGCTTCGATGCGCAAC
>JBGCDC010000302.1:0-4111 GCA_045105055.1 Phycisphaeraceae bacterium
TTCATGGCGCGGCTTGTTTCGAGGTTTATGCAGGCAAAACGGGGAATCGCAGATGATACCGGATGCGGATTAGCGGTGTTTGATGGTGGGGCGGTAAGGCATGTTTACCGCAGATGAACGCGCATGGACGCAGATTGGAAAACCCAATGGTTTGATCTGCGTCCATGCGCGTCCACCTGTGGTTGCCAAAATGCCTGACCCCGGGACCCTCTGCGAACTCTGCGGTAAAAGGTTTCTTTCCTCGCCTTGGGAGTTAAACTAAATCGATGCGAATTGGCTTGCTCATCATTGTGCTATTGCTCTCTTGTTCTGTTTTTGCCGCGCCGGAGTTGTCCGAGGCGGATCGGCAGCGATTGGCCGACGGCACGACCGATCGCGATGATGTGCTGGATCAGCAGGACGGGTTCTATGTGCTGCTGCGTAACGCCGCGAAGTGGCAGGGGGACGACTTCGCGGGGGATGCGGGTGCTGCGGTCGCGCCGCCGCCGGACTATGGCTTCTTAAAGGACAAGCCCGAGCAGGCACGCGGCAACGTGTACATGATCGAGGGTTGGATGGCGGGTACGGATCGCTGGCCGACGCTGGTCAACCACAGCAGCGACAAGCTGTATCGCGCAGGTGATCCGAGCTGGGGCGATCAGGTTACGAGATGGACGCTTGTTACCGAGCGGGAGAATGATGATGCGACGGTGATCGTGTTATTTAACGACCCCAATATGAAGATGGCCGAGTATGAGCCGGGCAGCAAGGTACGTATCGCGGCGCGGTTCCACAAGCTCTGGGTGATCCCGTCGTCCACCGGCAAGCCCTACACCTACCCTGTCTTCATAGGCGGCGCTGCAGAACAAATCGAAAAGGCGTCGTCGGCCACCTCTGCCAGCGGGGCGACCTCCTCGCTCTCGAAAGTTCTCGCTGCGATTGTCGTCGTCGCGGGCTTCTTCGTCGTCATGCGCATCCTTATGAAGAAGGTATCTGCCGGTGGCGGCGGCGGAACAATGGTGCAGGACCGTCTCGAAGAGATGCGCCGCGAACGCGAAGCCGCTCAACAGAAAGGCCTCGACGTGGAAGAAGATGAAGACATCGATGACCTGCCCGACGACCCGATCGCGGCACTAGATGTTCTGAGCCAGAAGCATCAAACGGATTGAACCGCCAAGGCGACAAGGAAGGCCGCAGAGGAATTAGCCAAAAAATGGAAAGAAAGAAGCGGTTTTTACTTTTTTGGTCTTTCATTAGGCAAAATCGTCTGTTACCTTCCCCGGCGCCTTGGCGGTTAAAAAAGATCCATCAGTGATCCATTAGAATCTCCGCCATGCCAACTGTTGAACTGAATCTGTCGGGTAAGGACCACGGGTACGAGATCGTGATCGAGCCAGGCGCGATTGATACGCTGGGGCAGCGCCTTGCGCAGGTCGTGCCGCACGCTAAGGCCGCTGCGATTATTGATGAGAACATCGAGTCATCGCATGGGCGAGTCGCGCTGCGTGCTCTCAAACGCGGCGGCTACGACGTCACCGTCGGTGTGATGCCCGCCAGCGAAAAAATGAAATCGCTGAAGACCGTTCAGGATCTGCTCGCAGTGCTGCTGGACGCGAAACTCGAACGCAAGAGCCCGGTCGTCGCCATCGGCGGCGGGATCGTCGGCGACACCACCGGCTATGTCGCGGCGAGCTACCTCCGCGGCGTCCCCTTCGTCCAAGTACCCACCACGCTCCTTGCCATGGTCGATGCGTCCGTCGGCGGGAAGGTCGGCGTCAACGTCACGCAAGGCAAGAACCTCGTCGGCGCGTTCCATCAGCCCGTACTGGTTGTGATCGATACGGACGTACTCAAGACGCTGCCCGATCGTGACCTGCGATGTGGCCTAGCCGAGTGCGTGAAGCACGGCGTCCTCCGCGACCCCGATCTATTCGTGTGGATCGAAGATAACCTCGACCGCATCCTTAACCTCGAAAGCGAAGCGCTCGTTGAACTTGTGAAACGCAATGTCAAGATCAAAGCTGAGGTCGTGATGGAAGACGAGAAAGAGCAGGGCGTCCGAGCGCACCTTAACTTCGGCCACACGTTTGCACATGCCATCGAAGCAAGCCCAGCTGCTGAGGCAAAAGCAACGCAGAATCCTCGTCGTCGCTTTGCGCCGCCACCGCGATTTGAAACGCCTAAGCCGCCGCCCGAGGCTCACGCCTACGCAGGGCCTTACGCGCACGGGGAGGCGGTATCGCTGGGTATGGTTGCGGCGACATCTCTGGCCGTCGCAACCGGCCGATGCGACGCATCATTGCTCGATCGGTTGGTGGCGTTATTGGGTCGGATTGGCTTGCCGACGTCGAGTGATCAGTTGGCCGACACCGAGCTGCTGATGGGCATCATGCAGACTGATAAAAAAGTGAAAGACGGCCAAGTACGTCTGGTGCTTCCCGATCGCCTGGGCGCGGTGAGCATCGTGAACGACACGCCGACCGAGAAGATCGCCGAGGCATGGGACGCGATTCGCGTGTGACGATTTGTTCTTACTTCACCAAGCGGATGCAGACTGGGTATCGATAGAGTTCGCCCTTGGTCGACTTGATGGTCGCAAGGATCATAAACACGATCGCGGCGATCCAGATCGGGAAAAACAAAATCGCACCGAAGCCGAGTGTGATGCAGCTGAAGACACCCAGGCCGACGTAGATGAATAGCATCGTGATCTGGAAGTTGAGCGACTCTTTACTAGCATCACTGATGTAGGCCGACTCGTCTTTCTTGACCAGCCAAATGATCAGCGGGCCCAGAAACCCGGTAAAGATACCCAGCAGGTGGGCGAGCATGCCCATGTTGATCTCGTCTTTGGTTGGCTGCCCAGTATCAGTCGAAGCATCTGATTCGCCTTGGGATGCAGTGTCGGTGGCCGGATTTTGATCGTTTGTTTGGTCTTCCATGGGGTCCCTCATGTGAGTTTTTGAAAATTGAAGAAAGCTAGCATCTCTTTGTTGGGTTGAGATGTCAAGGTCGAGGCCTGGATAGCAAGCCCTGGCGTCTATAATCCGGTGATGAGACCGGTCCGCCGACATGATTACAGCCCGCGTGTGGAGATGATGCCGCTCATCGATGTGGTGTTTTTGCTGTTGACGTTCTTTATCTATGCGATGGTGGTCATGGTCGAGCTCAAGTCGTCGGGCGTGGCTTTGGTATCGGTCGAGGGGGCCTCACAAGCAGTAGACGAGGCGATTGTGCTGTTAGAGGTCGATGGCAACGGGGCGGTATTCATGGACGGGGTGCTGGTGGCGGATGATGAGTTGGATGGTCGGCTGCGTGAGATCGCGGGCCGAGTCGATGCGCCGCCGTTGGTCGTGACACTGCAGAAAGTAGATAGCCCGATCGACCGTGGGCCGGGCCTGATGCGATTGCTCGACCGCATCCAGCAAGCGGGTGTGGTCGATATCCGTCTGCCGAAACTTGATGGCGGCTGATGCGTCTGACTGTAAGGCGAGGTGTTTGGCCGGAGGATAGGCATACCTGCCTGTCATCAGGCCGAAGGCCTGTGCTAGTGATGAATGTTGTAATCCCCATGAAAAACAACCGCGACAACCTGATCCTCATCGGAGCCTTCGCTGCAGCCATCGCGCTGCACGCGGTGACGCTGCCGTGGGTCGGGGCAGCGGTGGGGGAAGCACGCCCAGTATTCGATTTAGAAGTCAAAAAATTAGAAGTTTCCAATTACGCGCGTTCTGGTGAATCGATCGCCGTGTATGCGACAGTGCTTGGTCAGGAAGACGTAAGCGAGTCGGATATCTATGACCTTGGATATCGTCGATCTGATTTGATTTGGTTATCACGCGATCGTTCACATCAAGACACAGAAGATATACGGTTGGACGTCATCGGCCTGCCATTCTGTTCATGGGACGATCCGTGGCCTGAAGATTTTGAGCGTACGGTTGAATTGCCTAGTGAAGTAGATGGACCCTATTGGATCATTTATAGAACGGATCAATTTGAAAACTTTGATGACCCCGATCGCTCCAACAACACCCGCGTCGCCCCCATCTTTATCGACGGCCCACAGCGCCCTGAACTCTCGATCCAAACCTTCAGCGCTCCCGACCGTGCAGCGTCCGGCGGATCAGTC
>JBGCDC010000303.1:0-4798 GCA_045105055.1 Phycisphaeraceae bacterium
GTTCGCAAGCCGTTCGTTGAGATACGCAAAGTCCGAATCCACCGCACTTAACGCACTCGCGTTTCGGCGGATCATCTCGTGCACAAAGCCGACCGACTCTTCAATCATGTAGTCGCGGATGCTCGGGACGTAAGGCACTTCAGTGCCCGCGGTCTCGCCCCGCTCAACGACATAAGCAAAACGCGGATACAAATCGCGGTTGATCGGCACCGTCAGCGCCTTACGAATACTCAGCCACTGCATCGTGAAATCACGAACAAAGTCACCCGCCTTGTCGTCATCCAGCATCCGCAAGACCTGCTGCTCGATCACCGCTGGGTCGTTGAGTTTTTTCTTTGCCGCAAGGTCGAACAGCTCTTGATCAGGCATGCAAGCCCAAAGAAAATACGACAGCCGAGACGCCATCGAATAATTCTCGTCCATCGCCGGATCCGACTCGGTGTGGAACAAGAACTGGGGCGAGATCAGCACCATCGCGAGGGTCTCGCGGACCGCGTCTTCAAGCGTCTGCGTGCCGGGCCGAATCAGGCCGTAAATCTTGACGAACTTATCGACCTCAGGACTCGTCGCGGGTCGGCGATAGGCACGCGTGATAAAGCGATCGATCACCTCACGCACATAAGCATTCTCATCCGACGCACGCAGCGGCGAATCAAACAAAATATCCGTGTGGTGCTTCGGTGGCCAAACATCAACAATCGGCGACTCGAATTCGATCCAGTTGATCACCGCGCGAGGGAACTCGAGCTGAGCCGAATTGCCGTAGTAGTCGTTGAGCGTGCCGTCATCAAAAGTAACCCGTGGCATCAGCGACATCTGCTGAACCAAAGGCCCACGCTTGCCATCTGGCGCAGGTGCCGAGGGATGGTTCTCCATCCGGCCGATGAACTCAAACACCTCGGGCTCATCCGGCGAGTTACTCAAGTACAACGTCGCAATCGTTTTAAAAGGCGTCTCGGTCCGACCTGGAGGCGTACCCAAATCCAGTTTCAAAGGGACCGCGTCGAAGCCCGGCGGCAGGATGGCCGACGCCTGCATGCGGATGCGGTACTCGCCGTGCTCCGGGAAGCCCTTCATACCTAGGCCTTGACCCGCGGTATTGCGCCGATTGCCCCAAACACCCACTTCGTCCTGTGCCATGCCACTATTGATGCCAGTCGACTTCCACTCCCGCCGAAGCTTGAACACCTCTGGCTTACCCGGGTCAACAATCGCGGCCTTCATCGCCTTACGGGCGGTCTCGAGATAGCGATCGAGCTGCTCCGGGCCAATGCGCATCAGCTCGGCGGTGTTGTTGAAGTGGTAGTGGTATTCGGGGTCTTCAGGCAGGTTGTAAAGCACATCGAGCTCGAAGCCGAGCAACTGCTTAAGCGTGTTTTCGTACTCGACATTGGTCAAGCGACGCGTCTTCGCCTCGGGCGCCTCCGCGCTGACCTTCTCGACGTAGTCGCGCATCCCGGACTCGATCCACTTGATCACCGCCTGCGTCTCAGCGGCCTTGGGCTGAGGCTGATCGGCCGGGGGCATCTCGCCGAACTCGAGCATGTCGAGGATCGACTCCCACTTGTCTAATTCTTGCCCTAGCGACAGGTCCCCGTTAAGCGAGTGGACGGTGATCTTGCCCTTGCTCTTTTCTGGGCCGTGACAACGGACACAGTGCTGCTCAAAATACGGAGCGATGATCTTTTCGTAGTTTGCCAGTGTGGTGCCAGGCCCCGCCTTTACAACCTCGGCCTTGGCTGCCGCCACGGGCAGAGCGGGCTGTGCCTCTGCCGCAACCGCTTGCGATTCGCCAACGGGGCGAATGACATAGAGCAGCACAACCAAAAGGATGCAAAACGGCAAGATCAGACGGACGGACGCATACTTCTTCATCGTTTAGGTCTAATCCAAGCAGGCATTGACTCGTTCAAGCGGATCCTAAGGATCCCTGATGTATTATCACTTGAGACTCTCTAATGTGGGTCAGTATTTCAAAAATGGCGCAAAATTAGATAAAATGTCGCATTATTGTCTATGCCTAAAGCGTGTAACCGCTCTCAGGTATTGCGGAAGACCTTAGGGAAATACTCCGTCGCCCAAAAGCGACCGCTTCAAGAAACATTTTACTATTAATCCACCATGCAAAGCTTGCAAAAAACAGGGCCACGCATCATCGCATGGCCCTGGTATCGATCAATTTTCTGGTCCTACAAGAAGAATCCCACCGCTTAACGCTGCACCGGGATGTCGTCTTTGGACCACATACGCGACCACCTAACCCGAGTGAAACCAGGCGAGGTCATGCGTCCCTTGTAGCTGACTTCTTCAACAGCCCCATCTGCCATGAAAGCGTAGGACACGCCAGAGCACAGCGGATCGTCTTGGTCGTAATAGCCACTGCCGTTAGGATCGCCCAGTTCCGTACCTGTCTTGTGGAAAGAGCCAAAGATGTCGTAGTCAAACGGCTGAAGACGGAACAACGCATCGTTCATGCCCGCGCCATTGAAGGTGTTCCAGCCCGCGATCGAGAAAGTGTTCTCTTCATTGAATAAGACGAAGTCGGATGGCACACGCAGCGTGTCGACCTGCTCTTCTTCAGTCCAATTCTTGTCACTCCACTCCTTGCTCGACGAGGGCCCAGCTTCGCCGTTTTGTACGTAGCTTCGTACAAGTTTTTCATTCGCCCACGACGCCTTGCGTGGCAACTTATCCGCGGCCACCGGGCAAACAAAGGCCTCAACGACCGAGTGGTACGGATAGATCGTTCCTTCTTCAATGTTCTTGACAACTGTGGGATCGAATCGGTCCGTACCCGGGACGACGCTGTTGTCGGGATAGCGAGACTTGGACCAGACCCACTCGGTCGCAATCGTGTAGTAGCCATCATTATCAATCGAATAGGCGAGTTGGGCTTTGCCAATCGATCCGATGTTGGACTGACACACTGCGGTCTTGGCCGACTCTCTGGCCTGACTCAATGCCGGCAGCAGGATCGCGATCAGCAGTGCGATGATCGAAATCACCACCAGAAGTTCCACCAGAGTGAACGCACGTTTATGCCTAGTCATCATGATTTGTGTCCTTCAAGCGTCAAATTGTCTGAGATTGCAGACGCTTTTGAGTATAGCCTCTTAATCGACAAAGCGACCGGCGATCTAGATCAGCAAGGCCAGAAATCGTGGTTTTTAAGTTTTAAAAAGATAAAACTGGGGCGGATTAACAAAATATACAGCGGCGCGCGCGCCAGTTCCGATAACACAAGTACTTGATCGATCGATCAATATGGGCGTGGGTACTGCTTAAATAACGACCGATGCGGACGCTAAGGAGCGATAGATGGCTGATTCAAATGCGAGGCAGGTACGCGAGTACGTCCAAACCCTGGGGAACGACGACCGCTACATCGTGATGCTCTACTACGCCGACGGCCTAACCCCCATGGAAATAAGCCGTGTGCTTGACCTACCCAGCACCCGCGTCCGTACCCGACTCGAAGAACTCCGCGCCACACTCACCGGCTTAGCGCAACCTAAAGCACGCACGACAACCAAGCCCGCCGGGCCAAGTGTCACCGCATACGCCTAACCGGCCTCATGTCTCTACCCCCCCCAAGCAAACCATACGATCGCCCCCCGCGTTTGTAGTCTCGGACCACACTCGCGAATAAAAAAAAGGCTCAGCCCAATCGGCCGAGCCTTTTTCATAGCTAGTAAACATCAAGAAGCGAATCAATCACGCCGCATGCCGTGCAGTCACCGAGCGGTGATGCGCGATATCGCGTCGCCGATTGATTCGGCGGCGAACCGTGCGCTTCGCCCGCTTGGCGGCCTCATCGATCGCATGATAAATGTCAGGATCGACATGTTGAATCAGCACATCATTCGCACCGGCGAGCGTGATACGAAACGTACAGCACCGCTCGACGCCATGCTTAACGCCATGCAAATCCTCGAGCACTACATCAACGCGCTCAACGCGCGATTGAAAATGACTCAACGCCGCGGCGAGCCGCTCACGCGCGTGCTGATCGACATGCTCACTGTTATCTAGGTGAAGGCAACGGATATCAAACCTCATGACAAATACCTCAGATGTAGGAAACGAACCAAGCCCAGAGCGGGCACAAGCAGACGAGACACCCCATCATAAGAACGCCTCGCCCAGAAGCCAAGCAAAATTTTCAAAGCCGATAATATTCAAAAAACCTTCTAAAACAGACTAATCCGCCGCTTAATCACTAAGCGCCTCGACACCCGCCGCCGCATCCAAAGACAAGCCCGGGCTAGGCCAGCGTTCCGGCAGCGTCCCGCCCTGCCGCGCGACCTGCTCCGCAGCACGCCTAACCGTCTTGAAATGTACCGAGCCGTTAGACATACCAACGACGACCTGCGAACGATTACTATTCGGCAGCGTCGTCACCACCATCGTCGGCCGATCATCCTTTTGCTTCTCGCTATCAATCAGCGCAAACGCCGCGTTACCCGCAACCCAACCCGCGCGCTCCTGCGCCGTCATCCTCGGATAACGGGCCGGCAAATCACTAGCACGCCCCGATTCGGTCAACCACTCAGGCGACACCAGCCCCGCGTCCACCAAATCAAGCAGCCCGCTCGGCCGAGCACCAAACGATTGCTCGTATCGCCCCACCGCATAGGCAATATGCTGAACCCGCACCAACATCGGGTCGGCCTTGGATTGCAGTTGATCGATCTGTCGCGCCGCTTCAAGTGCCCCGCCGGGCCGAGCTTCGCGGGTCAACACCCATCGCTCATCGCTGTGCGTCTGGATATGTAGCGTCTGCCCATCGTCGGAGAGC
>JBGCDC010000304.1:0-7956 GCA_045105055.1 Phycisphaeraceae bacterium
TTCAGTTGGCACGGGCTCACCACGCATGGCAAGCACCATATCCCCGCCGACGGGCCCGTCGTCATCGTCGCGAACCACACCACCGCGATGGACCCGTTCCTCATCCAGGCCAGCACGATCCGCATGGTCCGCTGGCTGATGCTCACGTCCTACCGCATGAAGATCGGCAAGCTCTTGTGGAACGCGATCGACCCGATCTGCATCGAGCACGATATCGACAAAGACGAACGCAGCAGCGCGATGCGGCAGGTCCGCCAAATCGTCGGCGAACTCAAAAAGGGCCACATCGTTGGCATGTTCCCTGAAGGCGCGTTGCAATACGACAGCCGAGAGCTGAAAGACTTTGAAGACGGTGCAGCGGTCGTCGCGCGTTTGGCCGGGGCGCAGATCGTGCCATGCTGGATCGATGGCACAGTGGTGAGCCGATCGATGCTCAAGCACGTCTTCAAGCCGACCCACTCCTCGGTCACCTTCGGCGAGCCATTCAAACCCACTAAGAGCGACAGCCCCGAGGCAATCACCGCAGAGCTTCGCCGCCGGATCCTCGCGCTGGGCGAGCAGGAAGCAACTCGGCGCGTAGACAAGTCCTAACTATCTGTTTAGACGGGATTGCAGGATGTTCGGGATCCACGGGATTGAACCATATAATTTCAGATCCCGTCGATCCAGAACATCCCGCAATCCCGTCTAAAAAATTCCATCTTAATGTTTGCTAAAGCTAGTTCCCCATGGCTTTTAGCATCGTCTATCGATATACTTAAATTGTCGCTGTACCGTACCCCGGCTCATCCACGCACTCATTTTTCACTCACTTCGACTGGATCGACATCATGGCCGACAACGCAAACAACCCAACACACGAGAAGGTCAAACGGCCTTACTTCTCGACACCGCCCGGCCTAGTCACCGGCGGATTGCTGCTGTGGGTCGGCTCCTTCGTCGTGAGTTGCGTGCTGACCGTCGGGCTGTTCAACAGCGGCAGCGAAGAACAGATCGCCAACCCCATCGTCATCGCGTACTTCGCCTACAGCCCGCCGATCCTCATGGCCATCGCAGGTACGGTCATGCTCATCATCGGTGCCATCCGCTGGGGCATCTACGGCCGAGACAGCGTCGGCGCACCGTGGACCAAGAACCTCATCACCCTGACGCAGTCCGTCAACGAACGCCTGCTGCTTAGTGAAACGGCCAAACGCATCGCGTACCGCCACGAAGACATCGAACTGCTCCGCTCGACGATCAAGCAAGACATCGAGAAGAAAGACTTCGACGCGGCGATGGTCCTCGTCAATGAAATCGGTATGACCTACGGCCACAAAGAAGAGGCCGAGGAATACCGCGAACGCATCGTCGTCGCACGCACCGCCGAGCTCGAAGAAAAGGTGCAGAAGGCACTGGGCAAGCTCGATGAATTACTCGCCTCGCATAAATTCGAGGAAGCCACGAACGAAGCCCACAAGATCCACCGCCTGTACGGCGACTCGCCACACGTCCACGGCGTGCAGCGCAAAGTCACACACGCCAAAGAGCAATACAAGCACGACCTCGAACGCGAGTTCCTCGAAGCGGCAAAAGTCGACAACGTCGATCGTGCGGTTGAACTCCTCAAAGAACTCGACAAGTATCTCACCGAAGAGGAAGCCGCGCCGTTCCGCGAGACCGCCCGCGGCGTCATCGGAAAGCAACGCGAGAACCTTGGCGTGCAGTTCAAGATCGCGGTGCATGACAAGGAGTGGGTCCGCTCGGTGGCCGTCGGCGAGCAGATCATCCGCGAGTTCCCCAACTCACGCATGGCCGACGAAGTGCGAGGCATGTTAGACCTTCTCCGCGAACGCGCCGCAGGCCAACGCGCGGCCTCACCGCGCGAAACCCCAGCGGGTTGATCGCATATGACCTCCCCCGACATCCGCGTCACCGATTGGACGATCCCTGGCAGCGATGACCAGCCCATCTATGGCAACACGCATTGGCCGAGTGATGGCGGTGAAGTCATAGGCGCATTGATCTGCTGTCATGGGTTTAAGGGATACAAGGACTACGGCTTCTTTCCCCTGCTTTGCGATCATGCGGCACGACGCGGGCTCGGGGCGATACGTTTCAACTTCTCGCATAGCGGGATGACGAATACGACCGACACCTTTGAACGCGCTGAGCTATTCGAAAAAGATCGCTGGGGCCGACAGATCACAGATCTGCGCGCGGTGTTTGAAGACGCCGCTCCAATGCTCGCTCTACCACGGGTCGTCTTTGGCCACAGCCGAGGCGGTGTGACGAGTACGCTCTTCGCGGGCCACGATATCCCATCTCAACTCGCGGGCCTCATCACCGCTGCCGCCCCCGACTACGCCTGCAAGATGGATGATCTTGTGAGGGATCAGCTCCGTGCTGAGGGTCGATTGCTTTCGCCGTCGGGACGAACAGGCCAAAAGCTTTACGTGGGCTTGGACTGGCTCGAAGAGATCGAACGCGACCCGGAACTCTACGACCCTGTTCTCGCGGCGGCGCAGATCAAGTGCCCGATGCTGATCCTGCATGGCGATGAGGACGAGACCGTGCCACTGGACTGCGCAACGAGCCTGCACAAGGCCGCGATGCCACATGGCGAACTCGCGATCATCGAAGGGGGCAACCACGTCTTCAACTGTCCCAATCCATTGCCTAGCGATACATCACTCGATACGTGTCCGACACAGACGCGCGAGCTAATCGAAAAGACCATTGAATTTGCAGTGCGCTGTTGCATCAACGCGCGGGGTTAGAAAAACGGGCGATTTAAACTCACGGCATGCAAGGCCGCGCCCTCGCACACTTCTCGTAGACTCGCGTGTTGATTACCTCGTAGCCTCGTTCCGTTGGCTTGTACCAGCGGTCGTTCTCGACGGTTCGATACAGCCGCCCCTCGCCGAACATGGCCATTTCTTCGCTCATCTCCGGATCGATCTTCTCGAGCCAACCAACAAACATGCCCTTGGCTTTCAGATCTTCTAGTGACATGCCTTCTTTAATCGCGCCCTTCTCACACTCTTCGCAGGAGAAAATCGTGGCGAGGTAGACGTCCGTCGTTCCATCCAAAGGGGACTGCGCGATGGCGGGATACTCATGATCAACTAAGCGGATGGATTGATTACTGACATCGAAGTAGACGAGCTTAACTTCGCTCGAAACCGATCCGCCTCCGCCGACCATCTGACACGTCACGAGGACCAGCGAGAAAATGATCAACCCGATCAGGCCGACAACAACGATCGACTGGTTCTCTTCGAGCTTATTGCGGAGTTCAAGATCGTCGTACCAGTCGCGTAGGTCTTGCAGATTCATGACGGGGTCCATCGGCGTGTGAAACGCTAGGGAAGAAAAGATCGTGCTTTGCAGCAATCGGATTGCTGAGGTTACAAGATAACGCAGTTCGACTCAACGCGTGATGCAGCCGAGATCAATGACGATCCCGCTGGGGAAAGCAGCGTCGACATTGAGCGTATTGCGATCGAGGAAGGTCAGTACCAGCCCATTGACGTGATGAGCGTCAACAAAATCGAGATCGCCCTGACTCGGCCCAGCCCAGCCCGCGTTCTCGTGACGCTGAGCATGGAAGTGGACATGCGCGAGCCCAAGGTAGACCGCTTCGATGCAAGGTGTCGACGCGATGTAAGCTTGGTCGTGCCGATGGATCAATGGTGCGAACGGTGCGAGCACGAGTTTGTTTTGCTCGTTCCAAACAAGTGCCCCGCCGTACTCCGTGGTTGTATCGCTCAGATCGGTATCAGCCTGCTTAAATACGGCGACCTGAAAAGCCGGGTCGTTCATCGCGTCGAGCAACTGGTCGATCACAATCAGGTCCGCGATGCTCAAGGCCTCCACGTGATCTGTAAAACGATCGGGACGCTGCTTGACCACGACGTCTTCCTCCACGCCATCACCACGAGAACAAAACCGTCGGCCCAACAAACGTTGACCGATATGCTTGATCCATTGCTCACGTGACCAAGCATCACGGCTCAAATTACGATGCACCATCGCAGGGAGGTGACGCATCGCAAGCGTCGCGGGGCCGTCACTAAGTGTCGCGTCACGCCAACGGGACCAAGCCAGCAACTGCGCATCGTCATGCGTCACGGCCATCCGCATCATCTGCGCAACAGCGAGGCGATCAGTAGGCAACATATCGACCACGGGGGCAATACGTTTCAGTTGCGCTACGAACCCGCTTTGATTTTCATCGGATACCGCCACGAGGCGCTCTCGAAGGGATGGCGCGGATTCAATTCGCACGAGGACCGCCCATGCAGCGACCTGTGTGGCTGGCGCTTGCTCCGCGAGCCCCTTGAAAACCATCGCGTTCAACAATGCTTCGGCCGGTTCGCGAGTGATTGACTCGATCGCTTCTCGCTCAGGGCGATCTTCATCGTCAACAACTTTGGATCGCATCGCCCACGACCGTATGAGCCAAGGCAGCGCCTCGGCTGCTTCGCTTTGTGTTGCTTTTTCCGCAAGCAGCCGAATCATCGGCCAGTCATCGATCTGCCTGGTCTTGACCGCGCAATCAGCCCAGAACGACGCAGCATCCTTAGCAAGCATGCGCTCCACCGCGGCCTTGCGATCGGTCATTAGCTGACGCGAATACGTGACCCATCGCATGGAATAGGCATCGGGTTGCTCGCCGATGATCACCTTCTGATTTGAGTGTGTACGCCCGGATTGGCAAGCAAACAAGCTCAATAGCAACACACAACACGCCCCGGCGTGAGCCATGCTCATTGGACTACGTATTGTGCGGCATCCTCGCATCGGTCTAGTGGGCCCTCGAGTATCGCGATCACGGCAGGCGTTTCGCCACGCTTCCACGCGGGGTCATCAAGCGTGCGGTACTGCCTCGGGTTCGTGACATATTCGTTGGCTTGTACACGGTCGTCATTTTTTTCAAGCCAAGCGATGAATAGTCCCGCCTCTTCTAATTCTTCGAGCGTCATCCCGTCGGATAGCGACGCGCCTTGACTCTCACCACAGTACCAAACCGCCGCGACGAAAACGTTTTCCGTTCCTGCCAGGGGTGAGGCGGCTGGGCCCGTGCTCGTATCGTGCTCAACCAGCTTGATCGCTTGCTGATCCAAGTCATAATAAATGACCGTTGCCTGCGTTTGGAGCTCCGCCGCACCGCCTCCTGCTGTAAGTCTTAGGATAAGCAGAATCACGCTTCCAGCAATCAACACGCCCGCACCGATCATGACTACGGCCTGATTATCTTCTAGCTTCTCACGTATAGAACCAAGGCTCATGATGGGCTGCTCCTTCAAGTGACGGCAATAGCCGGTTACATCGTAACGACCAAGCGATCAACAAAACTGATTGCTTACACGCTCGTAAATCTACCGAATTCGCATCCGGTACTCAAGCTTAACCGCGGTAGCGTCGTCGACGAGTTCGCGCAGGTCTTCGCCAGTGATATCCGTGAGGTTCGCGCCTTCTTTGCCCGAGAGCACCGAACTGAGCATGCCGGGAACAGGCTTACGGATGACCGTCACACCTGGTGTACCAGTGAGCTTCGCTTCTTTCGCGGCATAAGCGATAGCATCATCGAGGTAGCCGATCTCATCGACGAGCTTGGCGTCGAGCGCTTCCTTGCCAATAAAGATCGCGCCGGTCGCGGCCTTCGCGAGTTCTTCGGTGGTGATGCTTGGGTCCGCGGCCTGTCGGCCGGTCTCGACAACTTCAAAGAATGTGTCGTATGCACCATTGACCAAGTTGTTCAACACCGCGACTGCGGCATCGCCATCTTCGGTCAGGTTCCCTTCGTCGTCGTACCACTCGACGAAGAGGTTGTTCGCGTCGTCTTTGTTGGGCGACTGTTTTGCGATGACCATATTCATCTCGACGCCGAGCTTTTCGACCATGCCACCCAGCGCGGGGATTTGCGCGAGGACACCGATACTGCCTGTGATGCCGGTGCGTTCGTTGAAGATATAGTCGGAGGGTGCGGCGATGTAGTAGCCGCCGCTTGCCGCGACCGAGCCGAAGCTAGAGACGACGGGCACGTCGGGGTGTGCAGCGCGGAAGCTTTGGATCGCATGCCAGATCTGGTCGGACGCGGTCACACCGCCGCCACCGGACTCGACGCGCAGAACCACTGCAGCGGGCGGGTCTTGCTCCAATTTATAAAAAGTTTGGCGAGCGAACTCAGCGACCGAGCTTTCGATCGTGCCGGTGATCTCAACGACAACGATACGCTTTTTCGCATCGACTTCTGAACCTTCTTGGTTGTATGGGGTCTCCTGTACACCACCGGCCAGCGCCTCCGCGATGATCTTGATCGGGCCGGAGAGATAGATGTTCGCGGTGACCGATGCGAGCAGCGCGACTGCCAGCAGATAGATGATGACTTTGGCCGCGCCTTTCCCGGATCCGGGGTGCTGCACGTAGACCGCAGGGACATAGCCGGGCGGCGGTGGTGGCGGGGTCGAGGTGCCGGTCGGGTCGATCGGCTGCCTTGGTGAGCCGGGCTGTGGGTTGGTTTGTTCGTCTGCCATGGGGGTACTCCTGCGTAGCCGTGTTTTGAGGTCTTTGCATACTACGGCCAAGCGCTCTGCCGTGATCGCGTCTTCGGTGGTTTAGGCCAGTCCGCTGGGGTATGATCGGCACTTATGGCCCGACACCTTCACATCGATCCGTTCAGCGGGATTGCAGGCGACATGTTTCTCGGCGCATGCGTCGACCTCGGCGTTGATTTAGACGCCGTAAGAGCCGCACTCGCCAAGCTGCCCGTAGAACGCCCCTACGAAATCACCACCCAACGCGTCCAACGCCACGGCATCGGTGCGGTGGACCTCAAGGTCAGGCTGCTCGACGAACAACCCGCGACCAGCGATGTCGTCGGCCACCATAAACACGACCATTCGCACGACCATGCACATAATCACGATCATGACCACTCGCATGATCACGAGCACAGCCATACTCACGACCACACACACGATCACGGGCACCATCACCATCACCACACCGGCTACCGCGAGATTATGGCCATGGTTGATGAGCTCGACACGACGCCGCGAGGCCGAGAGCGTGCGGGCCGCGTCGTGACGAAGCTGGCCCAGGCTGAGGCACGCGTCCACGCCAAGTCACTCGAAGACATCCACTTCCACGAGGTCGGCGCGGTGGATTCCATCGTCGATATGCTCGGCTCGGTCGTCGCGATCGAACTCCTCGACGTCGAGACCGTGTCCTGCGGCCCGCTGCCGATAAGCCGAGGCTTCGTGAAGTGCGACCACGGCATCATGCCCATCCCCGCACCCGCCACCGCCTATCTCCTACAAGGCATGCCCACCGTCGGCGTCGACCGTATGGGCGAACTTATCACACCAACCGGCGCCGCACTCATCGCAGGACTCTGCGACCACTACGGCCCATCGCCCGCGATGACGCTCAGCGAAATCGGCTATGGCGCGGGCGACCGTGAAAGCCCCGATGTCCCAAACCTCCTCCGCCTTATGCTCGGCGATACCCACACCACCGGCGAGCTCGGCCCACTGACCCCGCAACAAAACTAGAGAACAACCTTGGCACGAAGAAAACCTGCAAAGAAAAAATCCAGCAACGGCGTCTGGGTCGGCTCAGCCATCTCCGGCGGCATCCTGATCCTTATCTGCGTCGCGCTGTTCTTTAAATTCCAACCCGGCCCACCCGACCGCTCCAGCGGCTCAATCACCGAAGCCAACCTCGCCAAGCAAACCCTCGAAACCGACGGCCTACCCAACCTCGGCAACGCCCCCGGCGGCACCGGTAGCTTCGGCGAATTGATGACCGCCATCGACACGCATAAAAATCTCATGAATGCTGGCGGCTTCCCAGAGGAAAAATTAGCCAGTTCTGCTGTGATCGTTAAGGCCCTACATGGCGCAGCAGCCAGCATCATCCCCGCGAATGTACTCGATGATCAAATCCCACCTAAGCGTTTCGAGCCGC
>JBGCDC010000305.1:0-4282 GCA_045105055.1 Phycisphaeraceae bacterium
CTATCGCGGCGCTGTTCCTTGGCACAGCCGTGCTCTACGCGATGAATATCCACTGGTGGCGCATCGCGCTCATCGCCGGCATCATGTTCGGTGCGGTCGCGCTGCTCTGGGTCCCCGGCGTCTATGGCCCGAGCGACCGACTCAAGCCCGGCATCGACTTGGCCGGTGGTACTCGGCTTGTCTACGACGTCGTCATCCCCGATAGCAGCGCCAACAAAGGCGACGTCATCGAGGAGACCATCGCGCTCCTTGCTGACCGTGTCGACCCCGGCGGCGTCCGCAACCTGATCTGGAAAGAGGTCGCGGGTAACCGCATCGAGGTGCAGATGGCCTCGGCCCCGACAAAGGTCCGCGAAGCACGCCAGACACTGATCGATGCTGAGAAGCAACTCAAGGCAGGCAACCTGACGCAAGGCGATCTCGAGGCAGCACTCAGGGACGAAGGCACAAAACTTGAAGGCTTAGCCAATGGCAGCGATGGCCTGCTCAAAGACCTCAAGCAGCTCAAGGAGCGCTTCGAGAACCGCAATGACTTGAAGGTGCGTTACGACAATGCTGCTGCCGCATGGAACGCGATCCCACGTGAGGAGCGTGAGGCAAATCAAGGCGTCTATGAAAAGTTTATTGAGGCCGAGGAGTTTTACTTTGATGCGGCGGACCGGTTCCGCCAACTCGAGACCGAGGTACTTTCTGCTAATAGCTTTAACCCCACACAGTTTGAGTTCCTTCGTGCGATTCCCGCTAAGAAGCTGAGTGAAAAAGATATAGCTGCGGGTGTAAAGACCCCGCGTCAAGAGCAACTCGAAAAACTACTGGGGCAGTACCCCAACCGCGCCGCGGAGATCAAGACGGCGTACGACGCGCTGATTGCTTACGAAGAAGTGAAGGGCCCGCTCGACGGCCCGGAAGACCTGATCGCTTTGCTACAAGGCTCGGGTGTGCTTGAGTTCCGTGTCGCAGCGGAGCCGACTGACCAGGCCGTCTTGCCGTTCAGTGCCCAACTTGACGAGCAGGGGCCGCGTGCCCGCCCCGACGCGGTCTTCCGCTGGTTTGAGATCGATGACATCGAACAGTACGTCGACGAAGCATCCGATCGTGCGCAGCTCGAAGAGTGGCTCTTGCAGTCGCTCAGTGTTGACCCGATCGAGCAAGCTCAAGGCCGAAGCGCGACGGAGAGCTTCTTTGGCAACCCTAACGGCCGAAACGTAGTCGCCCGTCCTTACGCGGGCCGGCTCTACATCTTGCTGCACAACGAAGACGGCTTGGCGATGACCCGCGACCAAGAGTGGGTCGTTACCGGCGTCAACAGTGCACCCGGCGAGCTTGGCCGGCCTGTTGTGAACTTCTCGCTCGATGGTAAGGGCAACGCGCTGATGGGCACGATGACCGGAGCGAATCTCAACCGTCCGATGGCGGTGTTGATTGACGATAAGGTCCTGACCACGCCTAGCATCCGTGCCCGCCTCGCGGGTGGCGTGCAGATCTCCGGCGACTTCAGTCAAGCCGAGATCAACTACCTCCGCGATACGATGCGTGCTGGCTCGCTTGAAGGTCAGCTCTCCGAGAGCCCGGTCAGCCAGCAAACGATCGGCCCGGGCTTGGGTGCGGACAATGTTGCTGCCGGCTTCCGTGCCGCGATCACGTCGCTGATCCTCGTCGCGGTCTTTATGGCCCTCTATTACTTCTTTGCTGGCATGGTCGCGAACTTCGCGCTCGCCGCCAACATGATCATCATCCTCGGTATCCTCGCGATGACCCAAGCGACCTTTACCCTCCCGGGTATCGCGGGCTTGGTCCTGACTATCGGTATGGCGGTCGATGCGAACGTGCTCATCTTCGAGCGTATCCGTGAAGAACTCATGGACCGAAAAGTCAGCGTGGATATCGCGGCGAGGCAGGGCTATGGCAAAGCATTGTCCACCATTCTCGACGCCAACATCACCACGCTCATCACTTGTTTGATCCTCGGCTACACCGCGACGAGCGACGTTAAAGGCTTCGCCGTTGTCCTCGGTATCGGTATCCTCGCGACGCTGTTCACCGCGTTGTTCTGCACGAAGGTCTTCATCGATCTTTACATCCGCTATCGCAAGCCGAAGACGCTTGAGATGCTGCCCACGATGTTCCCAGCGATGCACAAATTCATGCATCCGAACGTCAACTGGATCGCTAAAGCTAAGTACCTCGTGCCTTTCAGTGCGATTCTTCTGGTCGCTGGTTTGACCGAAGCGATCGCGGTGCGCGGCGTTGACATGCTCGACATCGAGTTCCGCTCGGGTACCGCAGTCGGCTTTGACCTCAAGCCAACCGATGAGGTTGACCAGTTCGGTGACCCGGTCCTGACGACGCTTAACATCGGCGAAGCGCGTGAGCGTATCGAAGAGGTTGCGCTACTATCGATCGAGGCACAAGAAGCGATTGATGCGGACACGGCTTACACGCCCGCCACCCCCAAGGCCGAGGAAGTCTTCACCGCGGTGAAGTCGTCTTACGAGCGGTACGAATCCTTAATGGCGGAGTACGAACGGCTGCAAGGCACCGGCCGCATCGAGACGCCTGACCCCATGGCCGACTTCTCGCTGCTCAAGCAGGTGCAGGTCATCTCGACCGGCCGAACCGAGGACCCCGAGATCGCCAGTGGTTTCAGTGTTGCGACGCTGATCACGGATAGCCAAGTCGTTGCCGACCTCTTAAAGATCGCGTTTGATGATGTGCTTCAGACGGTCCGCACCGTTGAGTTTGAAGGCCAAGACCTTTCGGCCAAGGACGCGAAGGGCTTTGTCGAGCCGATGAAGTCAGGCGTACTGAGCGAAGCATTCGAAGACCTGCCCGGTAACGCGGCGGACGTGAACTTGCCCGACTTCGCTGGTGGCGTCGCGATGTACATCAAGGACATGACGCCAGCGCTGAGTACTCAGCAGATCACCGAACGTATCGAACGCATGCGTCGCCAACCGCCGCACGACGAGCTCGGCTCACGTGCATTCACTGTGGTCGGTGTCGTTGAACTCAGTGGCGATCAAGAGGGTGACCGCTTCGACGATGCGGGTAACTTGCGATACAAGAGTGTCATCGTTGCGGCGCATGACAGTGGTCAGACCGACTACTCAACGCCCGATGGTGCCGAACTCCTTGGCGATAAGAATGGTTTAGCGGACACCGAGTGGAAGCTCGTCAAAGATGCGCTTCAGCGCGACTCGAGCTTCAGCAACGTCACCGTGTTCAACAGCCAGGTCTCCGGCACGATGCAGCAGCAAGCGATCGTCGCGATCTTCTTATCGCTCCTCGCGGTCGTCATCTACATCTGGATTCGATTCGGTAGTGCACGTTACGGCCTCGCTGCGATTGCGGCGCTGGTCCACGATGTCGCGGTAGCGCTGGGCGTCATTGCCCTGGCAGGCTTGGCATACAACAAGCTTGGTGCCGACTCGCCGATCGTTCAGTTCTTGATGTTGGATCCGTTCAAGATCAACCTCGCGATGATCGCGGCGTTCCTGACGATCATTGGTTATTCCTTGAACGACACGATTGTCGTGTTCGACCGTATCCGTGAGAACCGTGGCCGACTGAGTCGCGCGACGCCTGAGATCATCAACGATTCGATTAACCAGACGATCAGCCGAACGGTGCTGACGTCGGGTACCACATTGATGGCGGTGGGCACGCTGTACGTGCTCGGCGGCGACGGCATCCACGGCTTTGCGTTTGCGATGCTGCTCGGCGTCTTGGTGGGTACCTACTCATCGGTCGCCATCGCCGCACCGATCCTGTTGTTCGGCACCAAGGGCAAAGGCCCAACGTCGAGCCCGCAGGTCGCAAAGCCTGTCGAAGTCGATCCAGACATCAGCAGCGAGCCCATGACGGCGTGATATTGAAGATAAGTAAATTCGAAAAACTGCTCATCATTTTTGGTGAGCAGTTTTTTATGAAACGATTGCGGGCAACAATCAAAAACAAGACAATATCTGATTGATGTCCAGGAAGCAGCAAATATTTTTCATCGGAGTCGTCTGGCTGGCTGTTAACGCGATCGCTCTTAGTTTTCTTTATCACACGCATCTTGAATACGAAAGTCAGGAATACGTCGTAAAAGGAAGAGGTGCTTCTACTACGGTCGTCACACGTGAAGATGAATCAGTATATTACGAGAAAAGAATGCTGTGGTTTCCGGTTGCGTATGTGGCTACGCCTCTGTTTACAGGGCTGATTTGTTATTTGCAGATCAGGCAGATAAGACCGAACGACCACTCATAGTTTTCTGGCGAAAGGTTAATACAGCCCC
>JBGCDC010000306.1:0-2706 GCA_045105055.1 Phycisphaeraceae bacterium
ACCTCGCATTCGTCTACGCCCACGCCGACTACGAGCAGCCCAATGGCGACTATGACATCCACAACGCACTCTCGCCGGACATGCTCGGCTGGGCAGTTGGTAGTCATCTTCAAGGCGGTGACCGACAAGTGCTGTTACTGACCGGCCGGCCTTTCGGTTATGAAGGGGGCACCGAGTTGGTGGTCACACTTCACTTCAACTCGGAATATATCGAGCACACCTTGGGGAGGGTTCGTATTGATGCGGGCGTGATCGCAGAAGGAACGCTGCCGGACGATGCCGCTGATTACTTCGTTAGGGCCAACGAGATCAAAGCGATCGCGAATCAGATCCAGTCGCTCAAAAACGATGCCGTGCCTGTGCTGATTATGAAGGAGTCTGCCGAGCCGAAGCCTTCGTACATCCTTGAACGCGGCGCGTATGACAAGCCGATCAAGGACAACCCGATCGCTCGCAAGACGCCATCGATCGTTGATCTACCGATGCCCGAAGGTGCGCCGAATAACCGGCTTGGTTTTGCGCAATGGCTGACACAAGACGAGCACCCGCTGACCAGCCGCGTGCATGTCAACCGCCTGTGGCAGATGCTCTTTGGCACCGGGCTCGTGAAGACTGTCGAGGACTTTGGGAACCAAGCGGATTGGCCGAGCCATCCGTATCTGCTTGATTACCTAGCTGTCGATTTTGTCCAATCCGGATGGGATCAAAAAGCGCTGATCAAACAAATCGTCCTAAGTGCGACATACCGTCAGCAGGCGACGCGAAACGCAACGGCCGATGAGATCGATGCGGACAACCGCAAGTTGAGTTACTTCCCGCGTCAACGCCTGAAAGCCGAGTTCATCCGTGACCAAGCGTTGTTTGTTGCGGGTCTGATCAACGACGAAATCGGCGGCCCAAGCGTCAAACCTTACCAGCCCGGCGACCTGTGGAACGAAGTAGCCATCGGCGGGACGAACACCGGCCGATTCAAGCGTGATACTGGCGATAAGCTTTACCGCCGCAGCATGTACTCGTTCTGGAAAAAGACAAGCCCTCCCGCACAGATGCAGATCTTCAATGCCCCGACGCGTGAATTCTGCACCGTCTCTCGCGACACAACCAACACGCCTTTGCAAGTGCTGACCTTGTGGAACGACGAACAGTTCCTCGAAGCGGCTCGTGTACTGGCCCAGCGCACCCTCGCAGAGTCGGATGACGATGCGGAACGGTTAACGCTGATCTACCGCCGCTGCACCGGCAGCGTACCCAACACTGATGAGCTGGATGTGCTGCAGGAAGTGCTGGCCTACTACCGAGAGCGTTACAGTGACGCGGCTGACGATGCAAAAGCCTTGCTATCACAAGGCGACTACCCACTACCTGAGACACACGACCCGGCCGAGCTGGCGTCGTGGATGATGGTCGCGTCCACCGCGTTGTCGCTGGATGAAACGATCGTGCGAGACTGACACCCAATAGGGAGGGCCAGGCTCCTGCCGAGCCGGATGCCCTCTCAAACGCGCGGCTCAGCAGGAGCTTCGCCCTCCCCAACTGCTTCTGAATAAACGAGATTAACGATGAGCCACAACCCACTCGAAGAACACTTTCTGAAGCTCACCCGCCGACAATTCTTCGGCAAGGCCGCAACCGGCTTTAGCGCGGGCATGGGTGTCACCGCCCTGGGCTCGATGCTCAACAACAGCGCGAGCGCCGCACCGCTGCTCGGCGGAGGTTCGCTGGGCCGACCACACATCGCCCCCAAGGCTAAGCGCGTCATCTACCTACACATGATGGGCGGCCCTTCGCAACTGGACCTCTGGGAAAACAAGCCATACCTGCACGATGTGCGCGGCGAAGATCTGCGCTCCAAGCCAGAAGTCTTCAACGGCCAACGCATCACCGGCATGACCTCCGGCCAATCCACCCTGCCCATCGCACCATCGATCTTCAACTTTAAGAAGCACGACAACGGCGGCGACGGCGTATGGATGAGTGAGCTACTTCCTTACACCTCAAAGGTTGCCGACGAACTCTGCGTCATCAACTCAATGTACACCGAGGCGATCAACCACGAGCCCGGCGTGACCTACCTGCAACCCGGTAGCCAAATCCCCGGGCGACCCTCGATGGGCGCTTGGCTAAGCTACGGCCTAGGCACGATGAATGAGAACCTACCTTCCTTCGTCGTGCTGATCTCCAAAGGCGTCGGCAATATGCAGGCACTGTCCGATCGTTTGTGGGGCTCAGGCTTTTTGCCAAGTGAGCACCAAGGCGTTCGCTTCCGTGGTGGTAGTGAGCCAGTGCTGTTCCTTAAAGACCCCAAGGGCGTGACGCGCGACGATCGCCGAAAGATGCTCGACGCGACCGCGAAGCTCAACGAGATGGCCTTCGAGAAATCGCTCGACCCTGAGATTAATGCACGCATCGCGCAGGGCGAAATGGCCTACCGCATGCAGATGTCTGTGCCCGACCTCGCAGACTTCAGCGACGAAGATGACGCGACGCTTGAGATGTATGGCCCGGACGTGAAGAAGCCTGGCACCTATGCAAACAACTGCCTGCTTGCGCGTCGTATGGCCGAACGCGATGTCCGTTTTCTCCAGCGCTATGACCGCGGCTGGGGCCAGCCCGGCAACCTGCCCCGCGATCTCCGTGGGCAAGCGGAGCAGATCGCCCAGCCACAAGCCGCACCCCTTAAAGACCTGCGCAGACGGGCCCTGCTCG
>JBGCDC010000307.1:0-2992 GCA_045105055.1 Phycisphaeraceae bacterium
AACTCGCCAGCGAGACGGGCGACAGCTCGATCCTTACCCGCAACGTCAACGAGCTTGACCTCTCGGTCCGTGCACGTAAGGCACTCGCTCTGCTCAACGTTGGATCGCTTGGCGACCTCTGCATGAAGACCGAAGCGGAACTCATGGGCGTCAAGAACTTCGGTATGACCTCGCTCGTCGAGATCAAAGCCAAGCTTGAAGAAATCGGCCTAGGCCTGCGAACGCTAGATTCGTAAATCGAATCCAAACAACACACACAAGCCCCGCTACCCGGCGGGGTTTTTTATTGCGCCTACAATCCCCGCGATGCAAGAGCCAACTGAAACCATCATCGATCGCCATGCGGCACGAGTCGTGCTGCTCGATCGGCACGAGCGTATCTTGCTGTTTCGCTGCCAAGAACCGGGTGAAGAGCGTGCGTTCTGGATCACGCCCGGCGGCGGACTCGAAGGTGATGAAACACACGAGCAAGCCGCCAAACGCGAGCTTTACGAAGAGACCGGCCTAGCAAACGTAGCCCTCAGCCCTTGTATCTGGCAGCGATCACACACCTTCCCGTGGCTCGGCAAGACCTATCGGCAGCACGAACGATTCTTCCTCGTGCAAATCGAGAGTCATACAGTCGACATCGGCGCACACACCGAAGACGAAAAGCTCGCACTAACCGAGTATCGCTGGTGGTCAACGACAGACATCAAGCAAGCGACCGAGACGTTCTTTGCCCCAAGCCGCTTAGGCGTTTGCTTAGATGAATTGCTCGCAAATCGGCCGAGCAAACCCATCGATGTTGGCGCGTAAAAAACCGTCTAACTCCATTGCGAAGCTAGACGGTTCAGTGTTATCTAGGTAATCAAACTCAGATCAAGAGCCTTCGCCGAAGACTTGTGCTTGAACCTTGCGTAGGCTGTCAGCCATCTCGGATTCAGGGTCGGCCTCAATTGCTTGGATGAAGGTCACTTTGGCAGCCTCTTTGTCCTTGAGCAGGATCAGTTGGATCCGCGATTTGAGAGCAAGTGCTTCTTGCTTGATTGACTTGACGGTGTCTTCACCATTAGCCAAATCATCGAGCTTCGCAATCGCGTCTTTCGGATCAGCTTGTGCACTTCGCATGGCTTTTTCGATCACGCCACGCTGGGCCTTGGCGGTCTCGTAGTCTTCGTAGTGCTTTTTCAGACCCGCTTCGTTATCTGTGTCGAGTGCGATGATCTGCTGAACCGTTTCTTTGTAGTGTTGCATCGCAACGTCATCGCCAACCGCTTGCATTGCTGCGTGAAGGTGCTTGGCTTTTTCAAGACCTTCAGCCTCGTCTGCCTTGGCCATGTGGCCGTCACGCGTGACGCGGACTTTCTTAAGCTCTTCAAGGTGAGCGATGTAGGCTTCAGGTCCGCCACGCTTGTAACCGGTCTTGGCGTAAGGACGGCCTTGGTTGTCGGTCAGGTAGATCGTGGGGTAGCCACGGATGGCATAGACATCTTTGAGCTTATTGTTCTGAGCTTGGGTTTCTTCGGAAATCTTGGACTTATCACGGGGAAAGTCGAGCTCAACCAGAACAAGGTTTTCCTTCGCGTAAGCCTTGAACTCGTCCTTGGAGAAGACCTCGTCAACTAGCTTGATGCACCAGCCACACCAGTCCGAGCCGGTGAAGTCGAGGAGCAGGTCTTTCTTCTCTTCGCCCGCCTGTGTCTTAGCGGCCTCGAAGTCTTCGGTCCAGCCCTCGCCACCAGCAAAAGCGGGTAATCCGTTGAGGCAGAGTGTGGCAATCAGAGCGGTCAGGAGCAGGCGTGGGTTGGGCATCGGGTTCCTTTGTTCGATGGTGTAAAGACGTGATACGATCAAACAAGCATACAAGTTCGGACAAAACGTGATAGCAAAACTATCTGCTGTACGCCACGGAACCGGGCCCAGCGTGCTTGCTCAGGCGGTTATGCACGTAGAGCCCTTCGAGCAGCATCTCACCAGCACTTGCGAGCATTCCAGGGTCGGCAGGGTCGATCTCTAAGCCTTTAGCCAGCGCCTCTGCTGCGGCGGTCAGACCCTCGACGTGTTGCATGCTGTCGACGAGTTCTTGTGCCGGTGCAGTGTCGCCGACGGTCAGGCGTAAGCCCTGATCAAACTCGGTGGCGAGATCTTCGTACGTATCAATATCTACGATCTGATCAAAGATCTTTTTGACCGCCTCGCCCAGCAACGCTCCGACGAGTTGGTCTTCAGCTTGCTCCGAGTCATCGGCCATCATTAACTCAATCTTGCCTCGCGTCGAAGTAAAGATGTGCTGCAGATCACAGACGCGCGCAACGACCGTGTCCTCATCGGTGAGGATGCCACGCCGCTCGGCACTGGACACGATAGTCTCAAGGCAGGCGACTGAGGTCCGCACGCTGACGCCGGAGGACTGATTGATGTGCGAGCTGGTGCGCGCGGCGACGATGGCTTCTTCAAGCACACGGTGGATGTAGTCGGGGATCAGAACGCGTGGCGTGTCGCCTTGCTCGCCTTGCTCATCGTTGCGATCGAGCCAAGCGTTCTCCGACGTGATGCGCATGCCCTCGGCAATCGTCAACGGGTAGTGCGTGCGGATCACCGAGCCGATACGGTCTTTCAACGGCGTCACGATTCGGCCGCGGTTGGTGTAGTCTTCAGGATTCGCGCTGAACACCAGCGACAGGTCGAGGTTCAATCGGATCGGGTAGCCACGGATTTGTACATCACGTTCTTCGAGCACGTTGAATAAGCCGACTTGGATCCGCGGCGCGAGGTCAGGCAGTTCATTGATCGCGAAGATGCCGCGGTTGCTGCGTGGGATCAGACCAAAGTGCATCGTTGCTTCATCCGACAGGTGTCGCCCCTCGGCGTGCTTGACGATATCAATCTCACCCAGCAAGTCCGCGATCGTCACGTCCGGCGTCGCGAGTTTCTCGTGATACCGATCACTGCGGTGTAGCCAGCGGATCGGCGTGTCGTCGCCGTGCTCATTGATGAGGCGCTGGGCCAT
>JBGCDC010000308.1:0-4253 GCA_045105055.1 Phycisphaeraceae bacterium
GAGCTTGCTAACTCCCGCTGATAATTTTTCTACAGCTAATCTAGCCGGTTCAGCTAATGCTTCAGTTATTTTCGCAATTTCTTTCATCAACATATCTCCATAAAAAAACCGGCGGGACAGCTTTCGCTGCCCCGCCGGCGTGTGGTTAAAAATGTTGCGGGTGACGAGGTGACCCGCGTCTTGTTTTAGTAGTCCATGCCGCCCATGTCGGGGGCTCCGCCGCCGGTGCCTTTTTCTTTGATCTCGGTGATCACGGCGTCGGTGGTGAGGAGCAGGCCTGCGATGCTGGCTGCGTTTTGCAGGGCGACGCGTTCGACCTTGGTCGGGACGAGGATGCCTTGGGCGATGAGGTCGCCGTACTCGCCGGTGAGGGCGTTGAAGCCGAAGCTCGCGCCCTTGCCTTTTTCAACTTCCATCGCGACAACGGAGCCGTCGTAGCCGGCGTTTTCTGCGATTTGCTTGATGGGTGCGGAGACGGCGCGTCGGACGATTTCGACGCCGAGGTTTTCATCGCCGACGGTTTCGATCTTGTCCAGTGCTTTGCGGGCACGGAGGATCGCGGAGCCGCCGCCGGGGAGGATGCCTTCTTCGACCGCTGCACGGCAGGCGTGCATAGCGTCTTCGACGCGCATCTTCTTTTCCTTCATCTCGGACTCGGTCGCTGCGCCGACGTTGATCTGCGCGACGCCGCCGGAGAGCTTGGCCAAGCGTTCTTGGAGCTTTTCCTTGTCGTAGTCGGAGCTGGTTGCGTCGATGGCGGATCGGATCGAGGCGATGCGTGCCTTGATGTCGGCGCCCTTGCCTGCCCCTTCGATGATCGTCGTGTTGTCCTTGTCGATGATGATCTTCTTGGCTCGGCCAAGGTCGGCCAGTTCAAGGGTTTCGATGTTGATGCCGAGCTCTTCCATGATGGCGCGGCCGCCGGTGAGCGTGGCGATGTCTTCCATCATGGCCTTGCGGCGATCGCCAAAGCCAGGTGCCTTGACGGCGGCGACTTTGAGGATGCCACGCAGGCGGTTAACGACGAGCATGGCCAGGGCTTCGGACTCGACGTCTTCGCAGACGATGAGTAGTGGCTTGCCGGCTTCAGCGATCTTGCCGAGGATGCCGAGCAGGTCCTTCGCGGAGCTGAGCTTCTTTTCAAAGATGAGGATGTAGGCGTCTTCGAGGACCGACTCCATGCGGGCGGTGTCGGTGACGAAGTGCGGGGAGAGGTAGCCCTTGTCGAACTGCATGCCTTCGACGAGGTCGACGTAGGTGTCTAGCGAGTTGCCTTCTTCGACGGTGATGACGCCGTCCTTGCCGACCTTGTCCATGGCCTCGGCGATGATCTTGCCGATCTCGGTGTCGTGGTTTGCGGCGCAGGTGCCGACCTGTGCGACCTGCTCGGAGTTCGCGACTTTCTTAGAGTCCTTTGCGAGCTGGGCGATGATGGCATCGGCGGCTTTGTCGATGCCGCGCTTGATCTGGTTGGCGTTGGCGCCGGCGGTGATGTTCTTGAGGCCTTCGCCGTAGATGGCTTCGGCGTAGACGGTGGCGGTGGTGGTGCCGTCGCCTGCGACTTTGGATGCCTTGGAGGAGACTTCCTTGATCATCTGAGCGCCGATGTTTTCGATGGCGTCTTCGATCTCGATTTCATTCGCGACGGTGACGCCGTCCTTGGTCACGGTGGGTGAGCCGAAGGATTTTTCGAGGATGACGACTCGGCCGGATGGGCCTAGGGTCGATTTCACGGCACGGGAGAGTTTCTGGACGCCGCGAAGAATGGCTTGGCGAGCGTCGTTGTCGAAGACGATTTGTTTAGCGGACATAGTTTGATTCCTAATGTTTGGTTGAGTTGAAGAGCGGTTCCCCTGCGATGCGTGGCATCGCGGCTGTGGGTGTTGCGCAGTTTGTGTTACCCGATGACGGCGAGGACTTCGTCTTCGGAGAGCATGATGTACTCTTCGCCGTCGTGTTTGATTTCGGTGCCGCCCCATTTGGAGAGGAGGATGGTGTCACCCTTTTTGACGGTGAAGTCGGCGCGGTCGCCGTTGTCAAGGATCTTGCCTGTGCCGACGGCGATGACCTTGGCTTGCTGTGGCTTTTCCTTGGCGGATTCTGGGAGGAAGATGCCGGACGCGGTTTGCGTTTCGGCTTCGAGGCGTTGGACGAGGATCTTGTCGCCGAGTGGTTTGATTTTCATAGTCATGGGTCCTTGGTGTTGGGTGCTAGGTTCTGGGTCAGAAAAGCGGAAGCCTTGTTTACGATGGGCCGGCTTCCGGGGGCCAGTGGTTGTTGTACGCGCGTTCGATGAGGCGCTGGAAGGTGGATAAGAGGGTGTCGATATTGACCGGCCAGTTGACGACGGAGAAGGCTCCGAGGTCGAGTGCTTGGTTGAGCATTCTGCCGGACTGTTTTTGTGAGTAGCTGTGCGAGTTGACGACGACGACCGGGGGCTTGTGGGGGAGCCGCTGGACGACTTGGAGGAGCCAGAGCCCGCCGCCCGAGCCGTCGGACGATTGCGGTGATGGAGTGTTCAGGTCGATGACCGCGGCGTGGATCGGCGTGGATTCGAGGATCGCCAGGGCCTGCTTGGTGTCGGCCGCGATGGAGGCTTCGACGCCGAGGGGCCGAACGATCTGCGGCAGTTGCCGGGTCCAGTGCTCATCAGGCCGAGCGCGGTCCTCGGTCAGCAAGACGCGGAAGCGGGCGTCGCTGGGGCGGGATGCCGGTTGATCGGGATGAGGTGGGCGTACGTTCAGCATGGCGTGTATGGGTGTTATGCAACGCCGATGCCTATTTGCCGGTTGATGGGTTATTTATAATCGATGCTTATATAAGTGTTTGTGCGCATGAATAACGCAGGCCAGTGGGGCGGTGGCTGCCGGTCGATGGGGGTTGGGCGGGGTTGAGTGCCGAGTTGGCAGGCGGGGGGGCAAGAGTTGAGAGGGAGAGTTGAGCGTGAGGAAGGCGAGGGGGCAGGGCTTGGACTGTTTTGCATTTCCGCTCTCCCTCCCAACTCTCGCTCTTACTCATCCCTCTGCCTCGATCTTCTTCAGTTTCGGATCGAGGATCAGCAGCGGGATGGGGAAGGGCAGGAAGGTGCAGACTAGCGCGAGGATGGTGACGTTGCGGGGTAGGCCTGGCGATCGGGCGGCGAGGAAGATGGCGAGGAGGTAGAGGACCCAGAGGCCGCCATGGATCGGGCCCAGGATCTTGACGAGGATTTCGTTGCCGCCCAGCGCGTCGATGTATTTCACCGGCATGGCGATGAAGAGGAGCGTGAACCAGGAAAGGCTCTCGACGAGGCCGGCGAGTCGGAGTCGGGCGATGGGAGTGGCGAGCATGTTTGAGGGAGTTGGGTTTTAGGGATTGGGAGTTGAGGCGAGCGAGATAAGCCTAGGTGGTTTTGATCGCTTCGACCAGTTCGCGGACCAAGGGCTCGATCGCGTCCATCGGATGGAAGTCTTCGTTGGGTGGCACGTCGATGACTTTCCAATACGTCACGCGCTCGTGCTCGGCCCAGTCCGGAAACTTTTCTTGCATCATCGGGCGGTGCTCGGGCTCGTCGAGCAGGATCACACGCGCCGCGGTTTCGAAGTCTTGCGTCGTCATGCTGCGCGGCATGCGCGGGTCCGTCACCGCGATGCCTCGGCTGGCCAATGACTCGACGGTGACGCGCGAGATCGGACCCGGGTTAATCTTGCATGCCCAGTCGATCCCTAAGCCGGTGGAGTCGGCACGCCACGACAAGCCTTGCTTTTCAACGAGATCCGTGAAGAGGTACTCCGCAAAGCGCGAGCGATAGTAGTTGCCGGTGCAAACGAAGATGACGAGGGGGTGTTCTGGCATAGACTGGGTTTTAGGTGTTGGGTGATAAGTTTTGGGCGTTGGAATCATCGACGCCCATCGCGCGTTGCATTCAATGTGCAGCGTCGGTTCAAGTCGATAGAGACTCTACCCGCTGCACAACGAACCGACACGCCCGCTCACACAAGCTGAAAGATTCACCATGAACGACACGCACCACTCAAACGCGCAGCAAGACGAAGGCAACGTCGATGCGTTTCTCAACGGCGAACCTTTCGCAGTCATCGGCGCATCAACCAATCGCGAGAAGTACGGCAACAAAGTCCTTCGTGTCTATCAACAGAACAACAAGCCCGTCTACCCGATCAACCCGCGTGCAGAAGAGATTGAAGGGCTAAAAGCCTACCCCGACCTCGCGTCGCTGCCCGAGCTGCCCCATGGGATCTCGATCATCACGCCGC
>JBGCDC010000309.1:0-8691 GCA_045105055.1 Phycisphaeraceae bacterium
CCCTCGGAGAGGGAGGAGTTTCAATGTCTCAATCAATTGGTCGCCGCGGAGTTCGTCTTGATCGCGCTGGGTTTGGCCTTGGCGGTGATGTCGAGCATGCGGTTGAGGGCTTTGAGGGAGTGCGCGCGGGCTTCGGGGTGGACGGCGATTTGGTTGACGACTTTGCCTTCGATCAGGTTGTCGAGCACCCAAAGCAGGTGCGGCATATCGATGCGGTACATCGTGGTGCACAAGCACTGGCAGGACGACAGGATGCGGGCGTGGACGCCGCGCTCTTTCGCCTCGTTGACTAAGCGGTTAACGAGGTGGACTTCGGTGGCGATCGCCCATCGGCTGCCGGGCTCGGCGCTTTGGATCGCTTGGATGATGCCCTCGGTGCTGCCGGTCATGTCGGCCTTTTGGCAGAGCTCGTATGCACACTCGGGGTGCGCAATCACCGTCACATCAGGCCACTCGGCACGGACTTCGTCGACGTGCTCGGGCCGAAAGAGTTTGTGGACCGAGCAGTGGCCCTTCCAGAGGATGAAGGTGCTGTCGAGGATTTGTTGTTCGTCGTTGTCGCCCAGGTCGTGCTTAGGGTCCCAGAGGCACATCTGCGTGACAGGGTCGAAGCCGGCTTGTGCGCCGGTGTTTCGGCCGAGGTGTTGATCGGGGAGGAAGAGGATCTTGACCTGCTCGCCGTCGGCTAATGGTGTGTCGCCGCCGAGCAGGGCCCAGTCGAAGATCTTGTCGCAGTTGGAGGATGTGCAGACCGCGCCGCCGTGCATGCCGCAGAAGGCTTTGATCGCGGCGCTGGAGTTCATGTAGCAGATGGGGATGACGCGTACGCTTTCACCTGCGTCGGCGAAGACCTCGTGCAGCTGGTCCCAGCAGTCTTGCGTTTGGTCGTAGTCTGCCATGTCGGCCATGGAGCAGCCAGCACCCATGTCCGGGAGGATGACTTGGACATGGTCGTCGGTGAGGATGTCAGCGGTCTCTGCCATGAAGTGGACGCCACAGAAGATGACGTACTTCGCATTGTTTTTTTGGACTTGTTCAGCGGCGAGCTGAGAGAGCTTGAACGAGTCGCCATCGAAGTCAGCGAACTGGATGACGCTGTCTTGTTGATAGTGGTGGCCGAGGATGACGAGGTCGGAGCCGAGCTCTCGCTTGCGTGCAAAGATGGACTCGGCGAGCTGATCGTCGGTGAGCTGGGTGTATTTGTCCGGTAGGGCGGGCTGCCAAAGCATGGGGATCACTCCTGCGTGATGAGGCATTATAGTCCAAGATATTTTGTCTCACGCAAAGGCGCGAAGGCGCAAAGGTAAGACAGTTTGAAGCCGCAGATGAACGCGGATGGACGCAGATAAAAATTCATGTGCATCAGTGAGAATCTGTACTTTTTCTGCTTGCTTTGCGACTTTGCGTGAGGCAGCGCTAGCTTTAACAATTCACTTCGTGCCGGAGAGTTTGCGGACCGTGTGGTCGAAGCCTTTGACCATGGTGGTGATGAAGGCCCAGACGATGGTGGCATAGCCGGCGGCGGCGAGGACGGCGGCGAATCCTAGCGAGGCTCGGCCGATGATGGGCTCGTCGCTGAAGCCGCTGACCCATTCGTGCGGGTCGATGAGCATGATGAGGTTGGTCGCGGGTGAGAAGGCGTTGAGTACCGGGCCGATGAGAGGGATGTTGTCTGCTGCGGTCAGGCCACAGAATGCGAAGATCAATGCGCCGAAACCAATGATCGCTACCGAAGGGACGATCGCGCCGAGCACGCCTTTTGCTCGCAGCGATGCGTACATCCCGACCGCCACACACACCGCGACGAACGGCAGCAGCATCATGAGCAGCACGATCGGCGTCTCGAGGTAAAGCAGCGGGGCGGACATTGATACGCCGGCCGGCGTGGGCGAGTACTGATTCGTCAGGTCGAATCTCACGGTCGTTTGTGGCCAACCGTTCATGTTGCCAATGAGGGTGTACGCGCTGATGATGGCGAGGCTGAGCACGGGGAGCGCGATCAACAGGCTGAGGTATTTGACCAGGCCGCGGAGCTTGCCCCAGATGTAATACCGGGGGGTGATCGGCGTGGTGAGCATGATGTCGAGCGTGCCGTCCTCGCGCTCTTTGGAGACGCTGCCTGCGGCCATGTAGATGGCAACGAGCGTGATCACCGCGACCTCGGCGATGAGCAGTGCGGTCAGAGCTTGGCGGAACCAGACTGGCGGCGAAGTCCCCATTACGCCGCTGCCGACTTTGGCTTGGTTGCCGGCATCCCAGAACGCGTCGAAGTGGTAGTAGTAGAGGAGGATACTCAGTGCGACGAGGCCGATGGCGAGGAAGCCGTAGCGGGCGATGATCCCGCCGAGCAGTCGGCCGCGGGTGTTGGCTTCGCGCCAGGCGACGGGGTTGCCGGTGCCGAGCGACCGGGCGGTGCGGGTGCGTGCGCCGGTGAGGTTGAGCTTGGACTTGAGCCAGATCATGAGCTTGCTGTCGCCCGTGCCGATGCGTCGGACCCAGAGCGAGCAGAAGAGCACCATCAGCATCGAGCCGCCGGCCGTGATCGAGGTGAACGCCGCGAAGGGTTGGCCGAGGTAGAAGCGGATGATGCCGGGGTACGCGGCGAGTGTTTCGGCACTCGGCGGGCTGTAGTTCGCACGGTTGATACTCGCTTCCAAAACGAGCAGCGGGTGAATCGCGGTGAGCACGGTGGTCTGGCCCGCAGCGGCGCCGAGGTTACGCAGCAGGAGCATGTCTAGTGCGCCGACAACGACGAGGTAAGCTGCGATCGAGACGACGAATGCGAAGACGGCTTTACGACCGCCAGCCCGCATGACGGAAAGTACGACCGCGACCGCGCCGACAAAGAGCGCGGTTGATGCGGCGACAGAGAAGGCGACGAAGATCGAGCTGACCGGGACGCCGCCGAAGATCAGCATGACCGCAAAGAGGGGCAGGCCGCTAAGGAGTAGGGCAAGGATGAAGAACAGTCGGCCAATGAGCGAGCCAAGCACGATCTGTAGGTTGCTTAGCGGGGTGGTGAGGAGGATGGCGTAGGTCTTGCCGGACTGCTCGGAGGCGATGGCCCCGGCCATGAAGATCGGCGCAATGAGGCAGACGAGGATGACCTGGCCCATGGCGATGACGCGGAAGATCTGCGAGCCGGCCTGGGCGAGTTCGCGGAGGTCGCCTGACCCGGTGAGCCCGCCGCCGCCGACGAGGCCGATGAAGACGATGCTCATCAGCACGAGCAGGTAGCCCAGGCGAACGACAGCGTGTTGGTTGCGTCGCGATGCGCCTTGGACAATGCGGACGACCTGCGGGTTGCCCGGAACCAAACGCCAGAGCCATGAGAAGAGGGCTTGCATGAGCCAATAGCATATCGCGTCACGTTGGCGGGCGGGTTTTGTATTGAGATGGACCCGCGATTAATTACTTTGTCTGCGATTGCGTGAGCTTGTCCAGCGACTGCTGCGAACCCTTCACATCCACGATACCCAGCAGGACCGCGGCTTGGACCCGAGCTTCAAGTGCCTCGTCGGACTTGCCCACTTCTTCTAGCATGTCGATCGACACGTTGATCTGTGCGAGGCGATGATCGATCAACGCATTGACCGCCCAAGGCCCGGCCGCACTGGCGAGCTCGTCCGTCAAAGCTCCGGCCACAAAGTCATCGCTTCGCAGTTGCAGATCCTTCTGCCGAACACCGACTGAGGGATTCGCGTTCAGCGTACGGGTGTCGCTCTGCGAGAAACTGGCTTGATGGGTGAAGGCTTTGAGGGTTTTGCCGGTGGCCGTATCAATGAGTTCTGTGATGACTTTGAGCTCGCCGGTCTTGGTGTAGGTCTCGACGGTGTATTGCCAGTCGTGGTGCAGGGTTACGCTGATCTGGTGTGGTGTGCGTGAGAGCTTACGTTCGAGTCGGCTGACGGTGCTGCATTGACGATCGATACGACTTCTAAGGTGGTTGTACTGCGACTGGTTGAAGCAGTTGCATGCGCCGCCGTTGTGATTGCCGCGACAGCGATAGGAATTGAGCTGGCTTTCGAGGTGTCGTAAGTTTGATCGCTCGCGTCGGAGCTGGCTGGCGATGCGGTCGTACTCTTGGTTGTGGCGGAGCTCTTGCGTCGTGTAGTGGTGCGTGCGATTCGAGCTGCCGGTTCGTCGCTCGTCAATGGTTGCATCGCTGATTGACATGCGGAGTTCGTAAGGCATGCCTTGGCCTTGGATGGCGAGGCCTTTCGATCGGTTGGCTTCGAGTGAGCCGAGTAGGGCGCTGCTTAGTTGTCTCGGATCGATCGCCCCTCGGCCTTGCTCGTCCGCGGCGACAGCGAGGCCGACGCCTAGTCGATGGCGCAACACTGTGAGCATCCGTGATGCGCCGGTGTCGAGTGGTTGACTCTTGGTGTACGACTGGCCTTTGCGGTAGTTCAGCAGTGCTGATCCGAGCCGACCGGCTTGTTCGTCTTGCTTGGCCCACGAGGTGTAGACGTAGCCCATCCCCAGCCGAGCCTCGCGATACGTGTCGCGGTAGGCGAGCGCGCGCGCGTATGACTTGTGTGCTGCATCGAGGTCGTTTTGTTGGAGTTGATTGTCGCCTCGGCGGGTATGGTCCGCAGCGGCACGGCGGGGCAGTTCGCCTCTCAACTTGTCGAGACCGGGGTGCGATCGATCGATTGCCAATCCGCTGTCGGCCTGCGCGATCGCGTCGTCCCACTGCGTATTACCCGCGGCCTGCGTCGCCTTCACGAACTGTGCATCCGCCAGGGCTTGCTGCGTCTTCGCCTTCGTCAGTAGCCCATTGGCCACATCGTTGTAAGGCCAGACCGCGAGCGCTTGGTTGAGCGACTTGATCGCTGGGCCCATCGTGAGTCGCTCGATTAGCGCTTGTCCATCACGTTGTAGCCGATGGCTCTCGGCAAGCTGCGCTCGTGCTTCAAATAGCTTCGCTCGTGCGGGCAACAAACCGCCGTTGACCGCGACGGCTTTGAGCTGGGTCTGCTCGGCAAGCAACCACCGCCGCTCAGCCGACTGCGATAAGCCTTCGCGGTATGTTGCTAGCCCTGGCGTCTCGGGCCGAAGCGACTGCGGCGTTAGCGAGGCCATCGCGTATGCCACGGCATCATCCGTCATGTCGTGTTGCATCGCTCGGGTTAGATTTTCGCGTGCGGCATCTAGGTCACCCCGATCCGCTGCAGCAATCGCGGCACTGTATCGCCACTGCGCCGCTTCTTTGAGCACGATCGGCAGCAGCGTCTTTGGCTCGGCATAGCCCGGGTCCTGACGCATTGACTCACGCAACTGATCCAGTGCTTGCTCGTATCGCCCGTCGGTGCGCAGCCGACGCGCATCGTCGTACGCGACGCGCGATCGCGCCACCGCGAGTTTGCTGAGGAAGTCGCTGTCTCGGCCGTATTTTTCTTTGTTCGCTAGTGCCTGCTCGTAGTGATAGACCGCGCTGCGCATGTCGCCGGTCTGTGCTGCGGCGTCGCCCGCTTTGTTGTGCTTGTACGCGGTACAACCGCTGAGCAGCACGATCAGTGAACCGGTGATGAGCAGGGCGGTGATGGCTTTCATAGGACGTTCCCGGTTGGGCATTGGATTGAACCCGATATCACGAAGGCGGTGTACGGGTCGGAGAGGAACGACGCGGCGGTGATCTGCTTGGTTACCGCGACTTCAACATTTATACGTGTACGGAACATTTTCTCCAAGCACTTTGTGCCGAATTACGTCAGGCCCGGTATCCTGTCCGCGTGTTCATCCTCAAGTCCACCAACCTGGTCAAGACCTACAACGGCCGAACGGTCGTTGATAAGGTCTCCTTCGCCGTCGAAGAGGGCGAGATCGTCGGGCTGCTCGGCCGAAACGGCGCGGGCAAGACGACTAGCTTCCGTATGACCATGGGCATGATCGAGCCCGACGCGGGGCAGGTCGTCTTCAACGGCCAAGACATCTCGACGCTCGCAATGTATCAGCGTGCCCAGCGTGGCATGGGCTACCTCGCCCAAGAGCCGAGCATCTTCCAACGCCTCACCGTTGAGCAGAACCTGCATGCGATCCTTGAGACGCGATCGATGAGCCGTAAGCAGCGCAAAGAACGAGCCGAGCAACTCATGGCTCAGTTTGACCTCACTAAGATCCGAAAGAATAAGGCCTCGCTCTGCTCCGGCGGCGAAAAGCGCAAGCTCGAGATCGCCCGCGCCCTCGTCACCGAGCCCTCGCTGATCCTGCTGGATGAACCCTTTGCGGGTGTCGACCCCGTCGCGGTCGAAGGCCTACAAGACGAGATCCGTCGGCTGCGCGATCAGTTCGAGATTTCCATGCTGGTCACCGACCACAACGTCCACCATATCCTCGCGGTGTGCGACCGCGTCTACGTCATCGCTAACGGCAAGGTCTTCGCCGAGGGCACGCCCAAGCAAATCATCAACGACGAACACGTCAAACGCGAGTACCTCGGCTCGATGTTCAAGGGCGATGAGTTTGATTGACAAGCGGGGTGGTGATGTCTGAGCCAATCAAGTTTTATTCGGTCAACGAAATGTTTGGCGAGTTTTCTAATTTCGCTCCATATCCGATCGTGTTGCAGAAAAAGAAGTGGCCAACGTCAGAGCATTATTTTCAGGCACAAAAGTTTGATGATGCCGCTTATCGCGAAAAGATACGCAAAATAAGTAGCCCGATGGTTGCTGCGCGGATGGGGCGGAGTCGGAAGGTAAAACTGCGAAAGGATTGGGAGGCGCGTAAAGTAAATGTGATGCATGATGCGGTGCTTGCCAAGTTCACACAGCACGAAGAATTGCGAGTGCTGCTACTAAAAACCGCTGATATTAAAATTATTGAACACACCGAAAACGATAGCTACTGGGGTGATGGTGGGGATGGGTCGGGTAAAAATATGCTGGGCCAGATTTTAATGCGAGTGCGTGCGGTGCTCGATGAAGCATCGTGACGATACACTGTAGGACTACTTATGCCACATGACTACACAGACAACACACGCGGGATCCGATTACAGAAGGCCATGGCCGAGTCTGGCTTTGCCTCCCGCCGCACCTGCGAAGAACTCATTGAAGCTGGGCGGGTCACCGTTAATGGCACGCAGGTCAAGCAATTGCCCGCATGGGTGGACCCCGCACAAGACGCGATTAAAGTCGATGGCGAGCCGCTGCCACGTGCGCCACGTAACCGCCGAGGCAAAGAGGACACCGCGGTCGGCAAGACCTACGTCATGGTCAACAAGCCGCGCGGCGTGATCACCACCAATGATGACCCCGAGGGCCGACGTCGCGTCATCGACCTCATCGAAGATCAAGCACTCAGCCGTAAGCGTCTATTCCCCGTCGGCCGACTCGACGCGGACTCCACGGGCATGATCCTGCTCACCGATGATGGCGAGCTGACCCACCGCCTGACGCACCCGAGCTTCGAGGCGACCAAAGAATACCGCGTCACCGTCAAAGGCCTAGTCAGCGTCGAAGCCCTCGAAAAGCTTCGCAAAGGCATCTACCTCGCCGCGGCCAAAGAGATCTCGAAATCCAAATCGGCAGGGGGTGCTTCAGCACCCTCTGGCCCCCCAAGAAGCGAAGCCAAAAAAGCCGCACCCGACGCGGTACGGATCCTCCGTGTTGAAAAAGACCGCGAAAGCGGCGACCGCACGATGCTCGCCATGATGCTGCACGAAGGCCAGAACCGGGAGATCCGCCGAGTGCTCGCACGCTTGGACTTGAAGGTGAAAAAGCTCAAACGCGTCGCCATCGGCCCACTCCAGATGAAGACCCTGCGCAGCGGTAGCTGGCGCGAACTCACCGGACCCGAAGTCCGCAAACTACGCAAAGCGGTTGGGCTGAAATAGGTGAAACGCAGGAAAGTAGAAAATCAGAAAATCAAAAAAGCCCCGAGGTGACGACCTCGGAGCTTTGTCTTTATTTTCTACTGTTTTGCTTTGCTACTTTTCAACGATCCTCAAACCTCGTCCTTCACCTCAAACCCCTTGCGGTAGGGCCGAGTCATCAGCGGATTCGCCGCGTCAGCGCCTTCGCCGACGAACTGCCCCTTCTTGTTGTCGAAGGTGAGCTTGCTGCCGTAGGTCCACTTGACGTCGGCATCGACGCCGTTGTCTTTGCGGATCGTGCCGTAGCGGGCGATGGATTCTTTGAGGTCCTCGTCGTGGCCGAACTGCTCCATGACCGCTTCGTGTGGCATGGCTTTGCCGACCTTGAAGGCGATGTTCGAGACGTGGGCCAGGTCGGAAGAATACCCCGCCGACTCGACTTCGCTGGTGAGCGGCTTGGTGTTGCCCGCGACGATGGCTTCGATGAACTTGCCGTAGTGGGCGTTCTGGTTGCCTTTCCATTTCGCGAGTTCGCTGCCGTCGGGTGCGAGGACCTTGCCGCCGCCGCGCCCGCCACGGAACTGGCCTTTTTCACAGTCGATAATGACGCCGACGCCGATACCTTTGTAGCTGGGGCGTTTGAGGTTGATGGTTTCGCAGGTGATGGGCACGTCGCCGTACATCATGCGGACCAAAAGCATGTTGGGTGTATTGCCCGCGTCGTCCCACGCGAAACGGCCACCCATGCACTCGACGGTGTCTGGCAGCGCGAGGGGGTCTTTAAGTGCCCATCGCGCGAGGTCGGTTTCGTGTGGGCCTTGGTTGCCGAGGTCGCCGTCACCGGTGTTGTAATCCCAGTGCCAGTCGTAGTGAAA
>JBGCDC010000310.1:0-3565 GCA_045105055.1 Phycisphaeraceae bacterium
GGTCGCGCTATGATGGGCGTACCGATACGATGCTCGAAGAGTCCAAGCATCGCATACCAAAGCAGGATCGCGGCGACGACTGATGCAGCAGCGATTGCGTTGTAGATTGTAATTGGCTTCATTTTCAGTCAATGTTGATTCTACAGATCTACACCGCGATGGATTTGATGCGTCATGCATTGTCTTGTTAGTGTTTTCCTACAACTCGTACCGCGTGTTAGGCGGCGGCTGCGGGAGGATTGTTGGCTTGCTTTGAGGTCCTCTGTGGTAAAAAGGTTGGCGGCCTTCCTTGGCGATCTTGGCGCCTTGGCGGTTCAAGATGTTTTGGTGTTTGATGTGATGTTGATTTCGGCTGCGCCGAATTGACAGGCAGGAATGCCTATCCCACCGCAAGGCAGTCAGTGCCCCAACACCCAACACCCTTGCCCAATCACTTTACGATGATCGGCTGTGGCATCAAGAGCAAGACTTGTTCATCGCGGAGGAGGGTGATGCCGTGCAGCGCGCGGGTGATTTGTTGCCAGGCTTGGGGGCCGACGAGTTCTTTGGCGGCCATGAGGGTCGCGCTGTGCTCGGGGGCGGAGAGGCCTAGGGGGAGTCCGCCGCCGCCGAGCATGCCTTCGAGATAGGTGGCCAGTGAAACGGGGTGGGGGAGTTCCATGACGGCGTAGGCGTCGTCTTCGAGTTCGGCTTTCTTGGCGACGAGCGCGATGGCGTCTTCGACGGAGCCGAGTTGGTCGGCCATGCCGCTTTTGACGGCTTGTGTTCCGGTGAAGAGCATGCCTTCGTCGACGGCGTCGAGGTCTTTGAGGCGGGTGCCTCGGCCGGTGGCGACGCGATCACGGAAGAGGTCGTAGACGAGTTCCATGGAGGCGGTGAGTTTTTGTTTTTCTGCTTCGGTGAAGTTATCGACGGAGGAGAGGAGCGAAGCGTTTGGGCCGCGGGATCGGGTGTGGATGCCGACGCCGACTTTGTCGTAGAGGCCTTTGAGGTTCATCTTGCCTGCGACGACGCCGATGGAACCGACGATGGAGCGTGGTTCGATGAGGATTTCATCGCAGGCGGAGGCGATGTAGTAGCCTCCGGATGCAGCCATGCCGCCGACGGAGCAGACGATGGGTTTCTCTTCGCCGAAGGCTCGGATGGCTTGCCACATAACTTCGGAGGCGAGTGCGGAGCCGCCGGGCGAGTCGAGTCTGAGGACGACACCTTTGACGTTGTCGTCGGCGAGTGCATCGGAGAGCATTTCATCGATGGTGCGTGAGCCGATGGAGGAGCCGCCGCCACCGAAGCCGCCGCCGCCGAATTCGGAGTCGCCGGAGATGATGGCTCCGCTGGCGTGGATGACCATGATGGTCGGGCCGTTGGTGGTGGTGATCGGGTCTTGCATGAGTGCGGCGATCATCATCATGGGGTTCGCGGCGACGGCGGCGCCCATGGGGCTGCTGGTGGTTTGGCCCATCTCGGTGTCCCAGACGAACTCGTCGCCGAACTCGGTCTCGGTGACTTCGACGAGGTCTCGGCCGCAGAGGCGGTCAACGATGCCGGCCTTGAGTAGGCCGCGGTCGTCGAGCGTCCAGGACTGTTCCATCATCGCTTCGACTTTTTTGACGTTGACGCCTCGGCCCTCGGCGATGCGTTGGGTCATGGTGGCGTAGAGACCGTCGAGCAGGCCATCCATGTTCTTGGACCATGATTCAGATGGGCCCTTGCGTGTCATCTGTTCGGCAGCGCCTTTGAACTTACCGACTTGAATGAAGTTGGGTTGGACGCCAACTTTTTCCATGAGCCCTGCGAGGTACATCTCTTCCATGTGCATGCCGGAGAGCTCGACCATGCCTTTGTTTTGCAAGGCGATGACATCGCCCGCGCTGGCGAGGACGTAGTCGGCGGTGGAGTAGGCTTGAGCAAAGGTGATGACGGTCTTGCCGGTCTCGCGGAGTTCGAGCAGGGCCTTGTAGATCGCGTCGGTCTGCGTGGCGGAGAGCATGGGCATGTCGAGATAGACGACTAGGCCTAGGTAGTGCTTGCCATCGCGGACGGTTTCGATCTGCTTGATGACGGAGCGGAGGGACGGCGCGGCGTCTTCCTCGGCGATCCATGCTTCACGGATCGGTCCTTCGCGGAGTCCGCCTTGGAGGACGAGCCAGCCAACGGTCTCGCCTTTTTCTTCGGGTTCGACGACTTGCGGGACGGCGTTGGGTGCGTCGGCTTGAGCGAAGGCTGCAACGCTTGGCAGCATCGCGATCAAGAGAACAGCGAGGACGAGTCGGAGCAAGCGGGTAGACATTGCGGAGATCCCATGAGGTTTAAGACGATTGCGGCGCGGCATCGAAGCGGCGTGCCTTACATGATAGCCATGCATGACAAGCCATACTGACTAAGTGGTTTACCCGGAAGACCGGCGAGGGTTGCGGGCTATTGGAGTTCTTGGTCTTGTGACTGGCCGATACCGAGGTTTTTCTTACTACGCTTGAGCGACTTCCAGAGGTCGCGGATGCGACGGTAGGCTTCTTCTTGCGGGATCTTGCCGTTGAGTTCAAGGCCACAGATGTGTTCGATTTTGACGGTGAATTCGCGCAGATTGTTGTTGAAGAGGATCTCTTCGGGGCTGTTGGCCTGGTGGGGATGATCGGGATTGGGAGTCAGGTCAGAC
The DNA here is from genome assembly GCA_045105055.1 of Phycisphaeraceae bacterium. Classification (GTDB taxonomy): domain Bacteria; phylum Planctomycetota; class Phycisphaerae; order Phycisphaerales; family Phycisphaeraceae; genus JAHQVV01. Next base: position 2,657 of record JBGCDC010000310.1, read on the forward strand.
ATGAATAGGCATCGAAACAGGCGCGAGCATTATTGAGCGTTTAATAAGTCTAACGATTTGATCCGTTCGCGTACGGCGGCGGCGTCTTCATCGCGGTCGAGCTTGTCGTAGATCACGGCCAGTCGCTTGAGGTGGATCACACGCTCGGGTTCGAGTAGCGCAAGCGACTCGACATGGAACGCGGCGCGTGACCAGTCGCCTTGCTGAAGCGCGATCGTCGCGGCGGTCTGGCGATGCGTCGCGTTGTATGGCTCACGAAGCAGGGCACGCTCGGCGAAGTAGAGCGCGTTGTCGTAGTCCTTGCGGCTGCGATAGACACGGGCGAGTTCGACGGCGTACTCCGGTGCGTTGCCTTCGATCTTGTCGAGCACCGTGAGTGCTGCGATAGCGGTGTCTGAATCGCCGGACGCAAGTGCGAGGCGAGCAAGCTGGCGATCGGACCATGGGTCGACGGGGCGGGCCTGTTGGTAGGCCTTGATGGCCGCGATGGCTAGGGCTTGGTCCTGGCCTTCGATGGCGCGCTTGGCGACGATTTGCAGGAGTAGCGGCTCGGCGGGGTGATCGGCCAGGGCCTTATCGAGTCGGGCTTGATCGATGCGTGTTGGATCATCGGTGGAGAGGATGTCCCGTAGCTCGGCATCTTCGATATCGACGGCATAGTTGGACATGCCCCACGAATCGACTTGCTGGCCGGCCCAAGTCATGAAGCCGGCCATGAAGGACTCGACGTCGGCATCGAAGACTTGCTTGATGGTTTCGTGTTCGCCGACGCCTTGTTTGTACAGCGCGAGCATCTGGATGGCTTTCTCCCAGCCGAAGGTTGTCTCGATGTACTCTTTGATCCAAGCGGACTGCGCATAAGCCAGCGAGCGGTGGTACGGCTCGGTCGGCCGAATAAAACCCCAGTTG
>JBGCDC010000311.1:0-1517 GCA_045105055.1 Phycisphaeraceae bacterium
CGTCGGCCTCAACGCGCTCTTCCCAACGCTCGGCACCTCCGGCTGGCAGATCTTCGTCTGGTGCTTCTTCCTCTCCACCGTCCTGACCTACCACGGCACCTACACCATCAACTCCCTTAGCCATAAGTTCGGCAGCCAACGCTACAAGACCGGCGACGACTCGCGCAACAATTTCTGGCTCGCGCTGCTTACCCTTGGCGAGGGCTGGCACAACAACCACCACCACTATCAGTCCTCCGTCAAGCAGGGCTTTTACTGGTATGAAATCGATATCACCTACTACACCCTTCGCATGATGTCGTGGTGCGGATTGATCTGGGATTTGCGCGGCGTACCTGAAAAGAAACTCATGGCCAATCGCAACGATCAAGACGCGCTCAGCTCCGATGAGCAGCTTGCCGCGTCACGTTCCACTGGTGCAGCGACGCCTAAGAAAAAGGGCAGCATGGCCACAAGCCTCGGCCGAAAAACCGCAGGGACGACCTGATGCGTATCGCCATCGTCGGCACTGGTGTCAGCGCGATGACCGCTGCCTACCTGCTGCACAATCAACACGAGCTCACCATCTTTGACAAAGCCGACTACGTCGGCGGGCACACCAACACACTCGACGTGCAGGTCGATGGCAAAACCCTCGCCGTCGACACCGGCTTCATCGTATTCAACGATTGGACCTACCCCAACTTCATCAAGCTACTCGACAAGCTCGAAGTACCCTCGCGTCCTTCGACGATGAGTTTTTCGGTCGCATGCGATCAGACGGGCCTGGAGTACAACGGCGGCTCGATCGCTGGACTCTTCGCACAAAAGAAAAACCTCGTCAGTCCGAAATTCCTCGGCATGCTCAGAGACATCATCAAGTTCAACCGAAAAGCGAAGCAACTCGCAGAGCAAGGCGACGACTTGATCACGATGCAAGCCTTTGCCAAGCAGCACAACCTTGGCGAGATGTTTTACGACAAGTACCTCATCCCCATCGCCGCGTCCATCTGGTCGGCCGACCCGCGGAAGGTCTCGCAATTCCCCATGCGATTCATGGCACAATTCTTCCGCAACCACGGCATGCTCAACGTCTGGAACCGTCCGCAATGGCGCACCGTCGTCGGCGGGTCACGCAGCTACATGACGCAGCTCACCAAGCCGTTCTTAGACCGCATCCGACTAGGCGATGCAGTCACTGCGGTCCGCCGCTTCGATGATCACATCGAACTCGACACCGAGCGTGAACAAGGACAACGCTTCGACCATGTCATCATGGGTTGCCATAGCGATCAGGCGCTTTCGATCTTGGGAGAGGGCGCAACAGAAGACGAACGCGCCGCACTATCGTCGATCCCGTATCAGCCGAACTTGGCGATCCTTCACACGGACGAACGCGCGCTGCCTAGCCGACGCGCGTGCTGGGCGGCATGGAACTATCGCGTGCCGAAACACGCTGACCAGCCCGTGATCCTGACCTACAACATGAACATCCTGCAAGGCCTGGACACGAAACAAACCATCAACGTCACGCTCAA
>JBGCDC010000312.1:0-3421 GCA_045105055.1 Phycisphaeraceae bacterium
CCAGCGACTCGACGCCTACACCATCGAAGTTAACGGCAGTGCAAAGCTCGACCTCACCAACGGCGAAACCCTATACATCGGCCACGCCGGGACCAACGGGCTAAAGTACACGTCTATCGGCCGAGAACTGATCAAGGACGGCAAGCTCGATAAGAATACCGTTTCGATGCCGACGATTCGACAGTTCTTTTTGAACAACCCTGACGAACTGAATCGTTACATCGCTCGCAACGACCGCTTCGTATTCTTTAAGGAATACGAAAACCCAGAGCAGTGGCCAGGTGGCGCGCTTGGCGTCCGTGTCAACGCGATGCGTTCGCTCGCCACAGACAAAGACGTCTACCCGCCCGGCGCGATGGTGCTTGTGCAGACCGGCACGAAGAACCGTACGGGCACCATCGCCCCGATCCAGCAACTCGTATTTGATCAGGACGCAGGCGGCGCGATCCTCGCACCTGGCCGCGCGGATTTCTACTTCGGCATCGGACCCGCAGCGGAAGCCAAGGCCGGTGAACTCGCCGTCGAAGGCACGATGTACTACTTCTTCCTGAAGCGTGACCTCGTCCAAGGCTGGTTCGATCAGCTTCAAAGTAAGCCCTAAACCTCGTATGACAAGCCAGCGCTGTGCCGCTCTCTTCCACGCCGACACTGAGTCCGCGAAGCGTCCGGTCCTATCCGTTATCATCCGCCTGTGACCACTGACGATCCCCACAATACAGACGACCCGCTCATCGTCACCATCGATGGCCCCGCTGGCTCAGGTAAGTCAACCCTCGCCCGGCAACTCGCCGCTCGGCTCGGCCTTGACTTTCTCGATACCGGAGCGATGTACCGTGGCATCGCGGCCAAAGCGATCGAACGCGGCATCGACATCCCGCACGAGCCGTACTATGTCACCGAGCTCGCGCGTAACTGCCCGCTACGCTTCGACTGGGCGACCGATCCGCCAAGGCTATACGCACGTGGCGCGGATGTAACCGAGCGTCTGCGTGACCGCGATGTGACCGACGCCGTCAGCGACATCGCAGCGATCGGTGGCGTGCGACAAGTCCTCGTCAAAGAACAGCGCTGCATCGGCAAGGAGCACCCGCGCCTTGTTACCGAGGGCCGAGACCAAGGCTCGATTGTTTTCCCGCAAGCCGCTGTCAAGTTCTACCTCGACGCCTCCCCGGCCGTCCGTGCCGAGCGTCGTGCCGAACAACTCCGCGAAATGGGTAAGCCCGTCCAACTCGACGCCATCCGCAAGAACATCATCGAACGCGACCGCAAAGACTCCACCCGCCCCGACGGCCCACTCATCTGCCCCGACAACGCCATCACGATCGACACCTCCGACATGAAACTGGATCAAGTTCTCGACCTCCTCGAACAATACGTCCACGACCGTATCAACGGCTAACTCAATCACCTCGCCACACCGATGCTGAGCAATAGCGAAGCGTTCGGCAATACGTCATGTTCCGCAAGCTCAAACAACGCCAACCCGGACACGCCCTCGCCCGAATCTTTTGGTGGCATCTTTGCCACGCGCTGTGCGTCGTCTGGTTTGCGTTTTGCTATCGATTCCGATTCTTTGGACAAGCCAATATCCCGCGCACTGGGCCGGTCCTTTTTGTCTCCAATCACCAGTCCATGCTCGACCCCATCATCGTCGGCATCGGCTCGTCCCATCGCCAGTTCTTTGCCATGGCCCGCGCGACGCTCTGGAACACCAAGCCACTCGCCGTCATGATGGACACGCTCAACGCCATCCCTGTTGATCAAGACAACCCCGATGCCTCGACCATGAAGCGCTGCATCGAGATCCTTAAGCAAGATCACGCGCTGCTCATCTTCCCCGAAGGCGCACGCACCCTTACCGGCAAGACCGAAAAGTTTGAGCCCGGCACAATGCTCATCATCAAACGAGCCAAGCCCACCGTCATCCCCGTCGCCCTCGAAGGCGCCTATCAAACCTGGCCTAGAACCAAAAAGCTCCCCAAATTCTTCGGCCGAATCGCCTGCACCTACGGCGAACCCATCGAGGCGGAAGAACTCCTCAAGATGAAACCCAAAGAAGCTTTGGTTCATCTGCAAAACAAAGTTGAATCCCTACGCCTCGAACTCGCTGAATCAATGTCGAAGTGATTCTTTCCGCAAAGATCGCAAAGATCGCAAAGGGCCGCAAAGTTTAATACTAGATTGTCTTTCTTTGCGGCCCTCTGCGACCTTTGCGGTAAACAGGCCTTAGATCCTCTCGCATTCGTGACCATCTGTGGCTAAAAATCGTGTCCGCAGTAAACTACCCCCATGCAAGTTCTGCTTATCGCACTCGCCGTCGGCGTCGGTTTCATCATCGCGTATCACACCTACGGCCGATGGCTCGGCTCAAAGGTGTTCAACCTCGCCGCTTCGACCGTCTGTCCGTCGGTCAAGCTGCGCGATGACAATGACTACGTCCCGACAGCCAAGTCCGTCGTCTTTGGCCACCACTTCACCTCCATCGCGGGCACCGGCCCGATCGTCGGGCCCGCCATCGCCGTCATGTGGGGCTGGCTCCCCGCGCTCCTTTGTGTCGTCTTCGGCTCGATCTTCATCGGGGCCGTCCACGACTTCGGCTCCCTCGTCGTTTCCCTACGCCACAACGGCCAAACCGTCGGTGAAATCTCCGGCCGACTCCTCAACAAACGCGTCCGACTGCTTTTCCTGTTTGTCCTCTTCCTCGCGCTAACCATCGTCATCGCGATCTTCGGCCTGGTCATCGCCGCGGTCTTCAAGCAATACCCCGCAGCGATCTTCCCCTGCCTGATCCAGATCCCCATCGCCGTCGGCATCGGCGTCTACCTGCACCGCAAGGGCGTCGGCTTACTCTTGCCTTCCATCCTCGCGCTAGGCGTGATGTACGCGACCGTCGTCTTCGGCGACTGGGGTTTTCTCCACGCCTTCAACGAATTCTTCGCGTCACTGCACATCATCACCTGGGTCGCGATCTTGCTGCTGTACTCGTATGTCGCCAGTGTGTTGCCGGTGTGGTTGTTGCTTCAGCCGCGCGACTACATCAACTCGTTACAGCTCGTCTCGGCACTCGGCTTGATCGTCGTCGGCCTGTGCGTCGCCGCGTTTATTGGTGGTGCGCCGCCGGTCGAGGGGGCCGAGCGTCAGCCGTTGGAATTCGCCGCGCCGATGGTGCAGTGGGACCCGGCCGATGCGCCGATGATCTTCCCCTTCCTCTTCATCACCATCGCCTGCGGCGCGATCTCCGGCTTTCACTGCTTGGTCAGTTCCGGCACCTCCAGCAAACAACTCAAAAACGAAAAGGATGCCCAATTCGTCGGCTTCGGCTCCATGCTCACCGAAGGTTTTTTAGCCACCCTCGTCATCCTCGCCTGCTGCGCGGGGCTTGGGTTGGGGGTGCAGCATCAATATGATGGTGGCTTTGGAG
>JBGCDC010000313.1:0-2608 GCA_045105055.1 Phycisphaeraceae bacterium
CAGATCTGCGGGACGACGGGATACATCGAAGTGCCAGTGCCTTGGAAGCCCGGCGTCGCTGAGCCGACTTGGCACCTGCGCACCATGCAGAAGCCACGACAAGACGGCGTGCCTGATGAGGCGGGTGAGCAGCTAGAGACATTCACCACCGACAGCGATAAGCCCTTGTATGCACTGGAAGCGGACGCGTTTGCCGAGGCGGTACTGGACGGAGTCGGGCCTTTCATGTCGCCTGAGGAGTCGATCGGCAACGCGAAGGTGATTGATGAGTTGCGTAAGCAGGTCGGGGTGGATTGGTAGGGACATTTCGGGAGGGCGAGGCTCCTGCCGAGCCGGGAATCTTCTGCGACGCGCGGCTCGGCGGGAGCCTCGCCGTCCCGTCAGCATTCACGCACGCCGATCTTATTTCCGCCATAATGCCCGCTTCACGCCTTGGAGATTGATTCGATGAAGGTTGCACTGGCAGCGGACCACGCGGGATTGCCCTTAAAAGACGAGATCGCGGCACTGGTTAAATCCCTGGGCCACGAGGTCTTGGACCTCGGCGCGCATCAATACGACAAGCATGATGACTACCCGGACTTTGCCCGGTACATCGGCCAAGCGATCCAGCACGGCCAAGCCAACCGCGGCATCCTGCTCTGCGGCTCAGGCGTCGGCGCCTCCATCGCAGCGAACAAGATGAAGGGCGTCCGCGCGGCGGTGTGTCACGACGCTTACTCTGCGGCGCAAGGCGTCGAGCACGACGACCTGAACGTGCTGTGCCTAGGCTCGCGCATCATCGGCGGAGCCGTCGCGGATGTGCTGGTCCGTGCGTTTCTTAGCGCGAAGTTCTCACAAGAAGAACGCCATCAACGCCGACTCGACAAAGTCATGGGCATCGAAGCGGCGGGATGAGGCGTATTTTTTTCGGGTGCCACACTGCGTGCCGAAGGCCGCTGTGTGCGAACTGCTTTTGATACATCTCGGGTGATTCACACACAGCGGCCTTCGGCACGCAGTGTGGCACCCATCATTGTGAGTATCTAATTTATACCAAAGGCGTACCGGCCGGATCGCCTTCAAGTGTTGCTCGACGTTGTGCCGTCGTATGCGGATCTTCGATATCAGGGAAATCAACATCGGCTTCCGGGCAATACTTCAAGACGTGTTCGAAGAGGAATCGGTTGACCGTCTTGGGAGAGGTCATGTGCAGCAGGTGGCTGGAGCTGTCGACGATCTCGACGTTGGGCGTGCCCTCGGCGGGGGCCTTGATCACCCAGTCTTTTTTCGCGTGAATCTGATGCACCGGCGGGTAGTCGCTCGGCGGAGTAAAGCCGGGCCAACTCACCGCGACGCCTGACGCCCATTTGGTCAACGCCTGATCGATCTCGCCTCGCATCAGTCGGCCCTTGTCGTCGTCATCGAGCCCTTCGCGCAAGGCCATGCCGAGCTTAATCAGCGGCAGCGCCTGGTTGACCGAGTTGATGGGGACGCCTCGGCCGAGCAACTCGGCAAGCTGCATCAAGCCGGTGACTTGATTGCCCACGCGCGTAGTCGAAAGCAGCAGCACCGCCCGCGGCTTGGGGTCGAGATACATCGCCATCTCTTGCGCGATCATCCCGCCAAGGGACGTGCCGCCAATGAAGATTGGACGGGTATCGTTTGGCTTGCCTTGACTTCCGGGGGTGCTCAGCTGCTTGGCCCAGCGTTTGGCGTATCCCGCGACCGATTCGCCCTGCTCATGCGCGATAAATGCGGGCGTCTCGAGCCGATCGCCAAAGGCTTTGCGTTGGTGATCAAAGATCGCGGGCGTGGACCCGAGTCCGGGCAAAAGGATCAGTCGGCCAGGGAGAGTGAGTTCGCGCGTGGGTGTAGTTTAATGTGAAATGAATTCAAAGCGATCACAAACTATTCAACTCCGCTGTTGAGTTTTGCCCATTCCAGTAGACCGGTGACGCTTTCGTTATTGAAATATAAAAACGCTTCTTTAACAAGCATCTCCTCCACGGGCGGAATTGTCCCGACGCCATCTTCTGATCTCGGCCAATTGGACGTACTGACCTTGATCAGTAGCCACAGATCGTGGCCAAGGGCGAGCTCGCAATTTTCCGCGAAAGGGCCATCGTTTGTAGGCGTGGGGAGTTCGAACTGATCAACGGCCTCGCTCACTTTCATTCCTTTGAGTAACGAACATATCGCTAGGCCTCGTGCTGCCACGACCGCTGGATGTTGTTCCTCGTACTCGAAAAATGAAAGTGAATCCCGGTATACAAGCGCCCAGTCGCCTTGTTTTGACATCACATATGCATTGAACTGCCCACAAAATTCCCCAACTTCAGAGTCGGCAGCGTCATGTGGCAAACTTAAAAAAGGTGGCTGAATTTCTTTCCACGGGACATCGAGATGAAAGGCAATGCCGTGCAACGCATTAGCGGCGTAGGCATCGGTTACAGATACATATCCTTCTAGAAAAGATCGGCTGAGTTCTTTAGAGGAATCTTCGGTTTGGCTTGTCGGTCCATTGCATGAAACGAGTGACAGAACGATGAGAAAGACTGTGGCGTATTTCATGCTTAATTGAGTATAGCAGGGGGCAATGAAAAACCCCCATCTTGCGATGGGGGCT
>JBGCDC010000314.1:0-1118 GCA_045105055.1 Phycisphaeraceae bacterium
CGGCGGCGTGTCCTCCGAAGTCGTCACCCAGATCTGCGAACGCTGCTTCGACTGGCTCGACTCCCCCCCCGCCCGCGTCAACACCGAAGACGTCCCCACCCCCTACGCCAAGAACCTCGAAGCCGACTACCTGCCCAACGCAACGAAGATCGCCGAAGCGGTGCGGACCATCGTCAACGCGTAAAGCAGATATCCAAAACAGAAGGGCGCACCGAGTGGTGCGCCCTTGTTCATAACAGAACACGCCAAGATGTCCAGCCGATCACTCAGCGCCGACGACGCCCAAGCATCGCGACACCCACCAGCCCGACCATCGCCGCACCCGGCGTGGGCACCGTGAAGGTCACCGTCGGTGCCGGCCCATCGAAGCCCAGGATCGTCGAAGTGCTCGGCTCGCCCACACCCCAGCTGGTCGCGAAGTCCTGGTCCGGCGTGGTGAACACGAAGCGTGCGAACCCGCCCGCGTTGATCTCATCGACCAGCGACGAGCCGATGACCGAGAGGTCCAGATCAAAGCCCGCGTCGAAGTTGCCGTCCGCCAGATCGATCGTACCGACCAAGACGCGGTCGGCGAACTGGTCGCCCAGGCCTTCGGCGTCCGAATCGATCCAGTCAAACCCGTTGGCCGAAGCGAGCACATCCGCGTCCTCGAGCGTGTAGTACACGTTCATGGTGCCGCCGGTGATGACGTTATCGATGTCCTGCCCGGTGATGGGCTGGGCCTGGAACAGGTCGATACGGACCGAATCGAGGTTGCTGATCGGGGCATCAAACAGCCCGTCCAGCTCCAGATCAAACGTCGCCCACAGCCCGAAGTTGCGGTCCGAGGGATTCGGGTTGCTGCCGTTGACCTGGAACCGCGAGTTGAGCGCATTGCGGCGCGTCACGCCAAACAGCCCCTCGCCCACGTTGGCGATGCGGAAGTCTTCCAGCCCGGTCAGTACCGATGTTTGGGCCGAGGCGGTCGTGGTCGCCCCGCCAAGCCCCGCCAACAGCATCCCCGCACCAATCATGGTCGCAGTCTTCATCGTGTTCTCCTGATTTCTCTCATACCCTCTCTTTGCTCGGTTGGGCACAACACAGCCCAACCACGTCACATTGTTCGTAGGTGAACACCC
>JBGCDC010000315.1:0-1865 GCA_045105055.1 Phycisphaeraceae bacterium
GTCGGTTCGGAGGAGAGGCGATACGTCCGAGCCAAGGCGATCTTCTTGAGCATCGGTTTGATATCCCAGCCCGAATCAACGAACTCGATCGCCAAACGGGCGAGAAGCTCGGGATGGTTGGGCGGTACGCCTTGCCCGCCAAAATCGCCTAGGGAAGGGGTCAGGCCTTCGCCGTACATGAGGTACCACAGCCGATTGACCATGACGCGTGCGTTTAGCTCCGCGCTGCCTCCTTCAGCCATCGGTGTGATGAGCCAATTCGCCAGATCTACACGCGTCGGCGTGCCTTCTACCTCTAGCTCACCCATGAACGTCGGTACGGCGGGCTTCATCACCTCGCCTGTATCGTCAGACCAATTGCCACGAGCAAGGAAACGCACCGGTCGATACTTGGCGGGCTCGAGCTGTTTTGCAATCATCAGACGACGCGGCTTGATCGCGTTGATCTCCGCTTGAATCGTCTTCTTTAGTTCGGCGTCGGAGGCTTTAGTAAGTTGTTCTTCAAGCGCTGATTTGCGTTGTTCATCTAGGGGTGAAAGCACCTGGATCGTCGGCTCGCGCTTCGTCGGGTTCGTGTTCGTGCCTGGACCGTTACCGCCTGCGTAGCTCGGCAGGTGCCAGAGGTCATCGACCTGACCAAAGAAAGCTGCCAGCGAATAGAAATCTTCGTCGGTGTAAGGGTCGTACTTGTGGTCGTGGCACTGAGCGCAGCCGATCGTCGCGCCCATGAAGGCTTCGCTGAAGTTACGAACACGGTCAGCATCATAGATCGCTTCGTATTCTTTTCGCTGGATGCCTCCCTCGTGTGAGGTCTGGTACAGGCGGTTGTAGGCGCTGGCGATCAGGGCGTGTCCCGTTGGATCGTCGATCATATCGCCAGCGATTTGATGCTTCATAAACTGGTCGTAGGACAGGTTCTCGTTGAACGCCCAGATCACCCAGTCACGGTACGGCGTGATACTTTGGGTTTGGTCGCCGTGGTAACCGACCGTGTCCGCGAATCGTACTACGTCGAGCCAGTAGATCGTCATGCGCTCGCCGAAGTGTGGACTGGCTAGGAGGCGATCGATCAGTTTTTCGTAGGCCTCCGGAGATTTGTCCGTTACAAAAGCATTGCCGTCTTGCGGCGTCGGAGGCAGGCCGGTTAGATCGAAACTCAGCCGACGGATCAGGGTGACACGATCCGCATCCGCGACAGGCTCGAGGCCTCGGTCTTCAAGCGTTGAAAGGATGTAGTTGTCGATCCAATGCTTGGGCCAAGCCTGATTTTGCACGGCTGGGGTCTCGCTCATCTCCGGCGCGACATAGGCCCAGTGTGGCTCATACCCCGCACCCTGCTCGATCCAACGCTTGATCAAGTCTTTCTGCTCATCGCTCAAAACCTTATGGCTATTCTTGGGCGGCATCGGCTTTTTCTTATCGATGATTCGCAGCCATGCTTCACTCACCTCGGGCTCGCCCGGGACAATTAAGAAGCCATCATGGGCGACCTTTTCGCTATGCAGTTGCACGTCAGCCTTTGCATCGTGGGCATCTGGGCCGTGACACGCAAAACAGTTCTCGCTAAGGATCGGACGGATGTCGCGATTAAAAGAAACCTTGTCTTCAATAGGCTCATTCGCTGCGGGCTGGATCACGCTGTCGGTTGCCAAAAGCGTCGATTCAGATGATCCCTGAGGAAGCATGACCGCAAGCAAGCATGCCACAGCAACGATCAGCACGACCATGCTTCCGACGAGAGCTTGGATGCGGAGCAGATTTGGCCTTAATGAGTTCATATTCACTATCCCATACTTAATACAACGTATTTCTGAAATTATAGCACCCTATTATTCATACGCATCAATTGCACATGACACCTTGCG
>JBGCDC010000316.1:0-5074 GCA_045105055.1 Phycisphaeraceae bacterium
GGCCCGTTAGGGCGGGTGTCTCGTCCGTGGTAAGGATGATGGGGGGTCGGCATCCTGCCGGTTACCCCTCGCGTAGCGAGTTCATCGGGGCGTTGATGTGTTTGGCTGGACCGCTGGCCCGAGGGGGCATGATCGGACCAAGCTGGGTCCTATAGCGCCGATTAACCTGATCTGGTCGGAGACATCTCCCCAATTCACGGATTCAAACCGCATCAAGTCACCCGCCTGCGCGATAAACTGCGGGGGTCTGTGACGGTTGAACCGGTTGTGCCGTCTATCTGCTAGATCGATAGGAGCTTTGCGATGAATCTGCTTAAGTGGTTGTCTCGGTTATCGCTCGTGGTGTTGTTTGTTCTGCTGCCGCTGGTGGGTTGTACGACGAACGAGGCGACGGGCCGGAGCCAGTTTTTGCCGTTGTCATGGGAAGAGGAAACCCAGATCGGCGCACAAGCGGCTCCAGAGTTCATCCAGCAGAGTGGCGGCGAGCTACCGGACCAAGGTGTGGTGAACTACGTCAGCGACTTAGGCGCTAGGCTTGCGGCGCAGAGCGAGATGCCGGACATCCCGTGGGAGTTTCACGTATTGGACTCCCAGGTGATCAACGCGTTCGCGCTACCGGGTGGGAAGGTTTTCATGAGCCGGGGCCTGATCGAGAAGATGGATAACGAAGCGCAGTTGGCCGGCGTGCTTGGGCACGAGATCGGACACGTCACCGCGAGGCACGGCAACGAGCGCATGGGTAAGGCCATGCTCGCTCAGGGCCTGATCCTGGCGGTCGGCATCGGCGGGGCGATCAGCGATAACGAATGGATGCAGGTGCTCGGCGTCGGCACGGCGGCAGGGGGCCAACTCTTCCTACTTAAATACAGCCGATCAAATGAACTCGAGGCGGATGCGCTAGGCGTCAGGTACATGGCCAAGCTCGGCTACAACCCCGTTGGACAAGTCCAAGTCATGGAGATCCTCCGGCAAGCCAGCGGCGGATCCTCCCAGCCGGAATGGTTATCGACCCACCCCGCATCCGATACACGCATCTCGGCCCTCGAAAAAATCATCACCAAGGACTATCCCCGCTACAACGACCCGAGCTTCTACAACATGGGCTTTGACAGCTTCGAGCGAAATGTGCTGACCCCGCTAAGCAAACTCCCGCCCGCCAAGCATGGCAGCAGTGCAATGCTGAGCCCCGCTGAGTTCGAGCGCATCGCAGGCATCACATGGGAACAAGCGATGCATCAGGGTTGCAACGACTGCGGATCGAAGCACTGATCAAGCATCTGCCAAGCCCGCAGAGTTGGCGTAGCCGATTCTGCGCGGATAACGAACTCACATCGCCCCATCGCACATGATTCGATCCCGCATCATGTCGCTGCGCAACACGATGCGGGCTTGGTGCGTTTAATGAACCTATCATTTGTGTATGTCTGAATCGACGACTGACAACCCCGCCTGGACCGACCGCGACCTGTCCGAGAACCCGCACGAAAACGCGGACAAGGCGACGCGCGTCCAGCAGATGTTCTCGGCCATTGCGCCGAGCTACGACCTGAACAACCGTGTCCACTCGATGTGGCGAGATCAAGCGTGGCGCAGGGCGGCGGTGAAGATGGCGACGCTACAAGCCGGCGACGATGTCGTGGACGTTGCGTGTGGTACTGGTGATCTGTCGATGGCCTTTGCCGATGCGGCGGGTAGCGAAAGCCGTGTCACTGGCATCGACTTCACGCACGAGATGCTGGTGATCGCTGGGCAGAAGAACAATACAAGCTCGCCGATTGCTTACATGCAAGGCGACGCGATGAGCCTGCCGCTGCCCGACGCGTGTTGCGATGTCGTGTCGATCGCGTTTGGGATCCGCAATGTTGCTGAGCCTGCCAAGGCCATGGCCGAGTTTTATCGCATCCTCCGGCCTGGTGGCCGATTGATCGTCCTCGAATTTTCGCTGCCAAAGAACCCGTTGCTCCTTGGCGGCTACAACATCTACTTCAAGCACATCATGCCGCGCACCGCGACGCTCATCGCGGGCGACAAGAGTGGGGCGTACAAGTACCTGCCCAAGAGCGTCAATACCTTCATTGATCGCGAAGGCATGCAAACACTGATGACCGATGCGGGCTTTGTTGACCTCAAGCTCAAGCCGATGACCTTCGGCATCGCGGTGTGTTACCGCGGCGTGAAGCGGGGTTAAGTTGTCTGCGGCTCTCCGGCGATGCTACGCATCGCCGGACGAAGCGAAGGAACGACTACTGATTCGCTGCCGTGTTCAGTACCGAACGAGTCTGTGCGTCTTCTTCGATCGCTTCTTCTTCCTGCACCGGCATTGGCTCCGCATCGAGCCAAGCCATGTCGCCCGGGTTGAGTGCACGTTGGTTGGCGATCGATAGCATCCCGCCGTAGCAGGTCGCCAGCAGCGCAATCGTGGTCGCGGCGATGAGGCCGACTGCCCGTGGCTTGGGCTTGTCTGGCATGGAGGCGAACAGTGACAAGCCCGCGACCAGCGGCGGCACCCAAGACCACATCAGCATCGTCTCGAGCATCGTTCCCGCAGCGGCGTCCGGCCGAAGCAGCCAGGCACTTACGCCCGACAACGACGCGAGTGCGAAGACGGCCATCGCGCTAAAGCGTGTGCCGTGCGACTTGCCGTGCGTGGCGATGAGTCCGATGAGCACGACCAGTCCGGCGATCGTGAGTAGCGGTGCGGCCGCAACGAGCAGGCTGTAGGCGTAGCCCGCATCGGTCAGCGCGACGCCAGCGTCCTTGGCGAGGTCTAGATAGGGGGTGATGGCATTGGGCATGGCGAGTCCTCGGGGGTGGTTGGTTGGTCCCGTGGATCGTCTGCGTTTGCCGTAAGGGGTTGGGTTTGCTAAAGTTCGCGGTTCAGAGCACGGGGCGTAGCGCAGCTTGGTAGCGCGCCACACTGGGGGTGTGGAGGTCGCAGGTTCAAGTCCTGTCGCCCCGATTGCAAGCCGAAGCCCACGCTTTCAAAGCGTGGGCTTCTGTCATTCATACAACACTAATTATCTGTTTCGCAATCACCCCGTGGCAACAGGGATCAAGCGATCGGGCGTCGTTGCACACTCAACCTTGCCGGTTATGCGGTCTGGGTCTAGTGCTAGCTTCAGATCACCGCCCACGATCGTTGCGATTGCTCGGCCTTTGACTTCCCAGCCGTCAAACGGGCAGTTGCTGCTCTTGCCTGCAAAAGCGTTGGTATCGATCTTCCAGGCGTGCTCGGGGTCGATGATCGTGACGTCCGCGTCCATGCCCACGGCGAGTTGGCCCTTGCCTTCCAGGCCGCAGAGCTGCGCGTGGTTCGTGCTGGTCATCGCGATGAGCCTCGGCCAATCGATCACGCCCGGTTCGATCAGCGCCTTGATGTACAGCGACAGCGCACACTCCAGTCCGATGATGCCGTAAGGCGCAACAGCGAACTCGCGCTCTTTCTGCTCGCGAGTATGCGGCGCGTGGTCTGTCGCAAGGATTGAGATCGTCCCGTCGGCAACCGCTTCAAGTAGCGCATCGATATCGCTCTGCCGACGCAGCGGCGGGTTCATCTTCGCGAGCGTGTCGTAGTTCGCGCAGGCCTGTTCGGTGAGCAGCAGGTGGTGTGGGCTGACCTCGCCGGTGATTTTGCCTAGGCCTGTTTCGGCGAAGTCATCGCGCGGCGTTGTGCCTGCTTTAACTGCATCCACGTATCGCTTCCGTGCTTCGCGTAACAGCGCCGCACCGCCTGCGGTGGTCATGTGCTGCGCGTGCCAGCGTGCGGTGTAGTTCAGCGACTCGGCGATCATGATGTCGCGTGCGATCATCAGCTCTTCAGCGAGCGACGGCCAACCCGCGAGGCCGAGCTTGCTTGCGAGTGGCCCTGCATTCATCGCGCCGCCGCCTAGCTCAGGGTCCTCGCAGTGCTGCATGAACACTTGCCCGGTCATGGCGATGTAGCGGAGGGCCTGGTGCATGACCTTGGCCGAGCCGACGGGCGTGCCGTCGTCGCTGAACCCGACCGCACCGGCCTTATGCATCAGGCCGATCTCTGCGAGTTCTTGGCCTTCGCGTTTTTTCGTCGCGGCACCAACGGGATAGACGTTGGCAAGGTTGGCCTTGGCAGCCTGCTTGTAAACGAACTCGATCATTGAGTCGTCGTCGAGCGTCGGCGTCGTGTTGGGCATGCAGCAGACGCTGGTAAAGCCGCCCGCGACCGCAGCGGCGGCGCCGGTCGCGATCGTTTCTTTTTCTTCTTGGCCCGGCTCGCGAAAGTGGACGTGGATGTCGATCAACCCAGGCGAAACGATGCAGCCTGATGCATCAAGCGTGGGCCCGTCGGGCTTAGAGACGCTGCCGATGGAGGCGACTTTGCCGTTGTCAAGGACGAGGTCAGTGACGGTATCGATGCCGTTGGCGGGGTCGATGAGTCTGCCGTTTTGGATGGTGAGTTTGGCCATACCGACAGCATAGCGGATGCTCGCACATGGTTAGCGATTGTTTGATCTGGGGTGCGATTACGCCGCCTGTGCAAGCACTGGCTCGTCGTCATCCTCGATGATGACGGAGTGGCTTGCCTCGGCTTCTTCCGCCGCCATCAACTCCCGATCACGGTCGGCCAAGGCTTTGAGATAAGCAAATCGGCGTCGCTTGGATTCGGCGATCAGATCGTGCCTTTCGACGTGATGCTCGTACCACGCCCCGGTCACACGCAGCACCGCATAAGCAAACGCCGCAGCGATGAGCACCAGGCAAGTCAGCAGCAGTTTCGTCTCGATCGGCATGTGATTTTTATCGGCGACTGGCCGGCGAGCGTTGACAGCCTTGCTCGCGACGACTTATCGGCCGTGATCTGCTTTCGCGCAAGCGCCACCAAAGCGCCTTAGTCGCCCATCGCCGGTAGAATCTGGTCATGCCGGGCAACCCGACGAGTCACGCTGCCAAACGAATCCTGCTTGCCATGGCGTGTCTGTGCGTCCTGCTCATGGGACAGGCGGCTCAAGCTCAGCAAGCCGGCGTACAAATCGACATCCAACGCGACTTCCTTGGCTTAGGCGGCATCGTCCAGCGCGGTACCTGGACACCTGTGCGG
>JBGCDC010000317.1:0-8750 GCA_045105055.1 Phycisphaeraceae bacterium
CGCGGAAGGCTGGAACACCTTCAACTTTACCGACGTCCTCGAGCAAGTCGGCACCGTGCCCTGTGGCTGCTTCGCCAAGATGTTGTCTGACAGTGCGGCACCTGAGTAAGGACGTGACGTATAGAACTACTCGTTCTTTGCAACATCATCCGCTTGAGCGTTTGTCGCTGAGAATTCTTTCATCAACGCATCCAACTGCTTGGCATTAGGCTTGCCGTCGAAGGCGGCGAAGCGATAGCGCGAGGTGTAGGGTTTTTCGTTCGTGATCTGAAAAGTATCCGCGATCATGGGCGCGAAACAGAAGTAAGGTTTTTCCGGGTGCAGGCGGACAGGCTGAGGCGCTTGATCGTTGTCGGGGTGCGACATGGCGGCGATACCGGCGGGTGCGTCATTGACGGTGCCGAACATCGCGACCCAGTTCGGTCGGGTGTGGTTGCCTGCGGCGGTGTCGTGGCCTTCGCTGGTGAGCATGTGGTATTTGATTTTCCACTCGGCCGCGCCGCGGATGCACATGCCGCCGTACTTGTACTTGCGGATGGTCAAGGGCTTGTCGGTGATGTTGGTCTGTACGGACACAAGGTCGAAGACATTCATCGTGTCGTGCGGGACGCGGGTGAGGGTCCAGGTTTCGTGCAGGACGGTCAACGGCTTGTCACGGTCGCCGGTGATGGTGTGCTTGAGCTTGACTGCGATACGGTCGCCGTCGGCATGCAGGGTTTCGACATGTTCGATGCGGGCTTGTTTTTTATGGCTGTTCCAGAAATCGACTTTCTTACCTTCGTACTGCGCAGAGGTCCACGCGAACATCAGACCGTGCTGGTGCATGTGGTCTTCGGGGAAGGCTTCGGTGACGACGTTGCCCTTGGGCGTCATGACGGGATGGATAAACCCGCTTCGGCCATACCACGGCGCATCGGCGAGCGGCGACGGAACATGCGCCGCGTTGTAAACCATCAGGGGTCTATCGCCATCGGACAGTGTCAGTGTTTTTTGTTCGCTGTCGGCTGCAAAGACGCACGGGCAGACAATGATGAAGAGGCAGGCAATGAGCCAGCGTTTCATATGCCGGGTGGTTGTGAGAGGCATACGTTCGCTCCGCGGGGTCGTGATTCGGTTGGCGCACTGACGTTGCACGCCGTCGTAAGGACGAATCAGTCTAGCAGGCCAACACGAACGCTAGGCATCGACCACGATTCCTTTACTTAATAGACTCCCGAGAGGTCGCAGGCCTTACTTCGGCATGCGGTCATCGACAAGGTCTGGCTCGCCGGCCTCGTCTTGAGGCAGGTGCTTGGCGAGGCGGCCGATCACCGCTTGAAGCTTGGGATCGGACTTCGCGGCCTGGGCAAGGTTGTCGAATTCGTGCGGGTCGGCTTGGCGGTCGTAGAGTTCTTCGCTGCCATCCGCGTAGCGCGTATACCGGTAGCGTGTCTCCACGAGACTATGGTTATGTGCGTAGATCGTCGTGATGGCCGGGCGCTCCTTTGCCGCCTGCGGCTTCGCAAGCCAAGGCAACAGGCTCATCCCGTCGAGGTGCTTGTCGGTATCGGCAGGCGCGAGGCCCGTCGCGCCGATGAGTGTTGGGTAGACGTCTAAAAGTTCTACGGGTTGTTCGCAGCGTACGCCGCGCGGCAGTTCTTTTAATCGCTTAGGCGGGACGATGATCATGGGCACGCGCGTTGAGCGGGTCCAAAGCGTTTGCTTGGCGACGTGGTGTTTTTCGCCAAGGTGCCAACCATGATCGGAGAAGATGACGATCCATGTGTTATCCGCAAGCGGGCTCTTATCGAGCGCATTAATCACCTCGCCCAGCGCTCCGTCCATCGCGCTCGTGCATGCGAGATACGCCTGGGTCAATGTGCGGAGGTTGTCATCCGTCGAGCGTGCCCAGTCGGCGGCCTGCTGAAAAGACACCCGGCTCGCGATCCGTTTGGCGATCGGCGAGAGGTCGTCCATATCGCTGTCGCGCGTCGCGTGCAGCATGACATCCGCTTTGCTCGGTGCCGCGTCGTACCACTTCTGCGGCGCGAACAAGGGCAGGTGCGGATTATAAAAACCCAGCGCCATGAAGCGCGGGTTATCGCCTTGGTTGTAAGGCTTCGCAATGTGATCGGCCGTCCACTTCGCGATACGCAAGTCGGTGTAGTCTTCTTCGTTCTCCGGGTAGATGCCGATATCCCAGACGCTTGGCTTAGCGACCTCCGCAGGCACGATTAATTTGCTCTGCGGGTACGGGCCTTGATTTGTCTTAAAGCTAGGCGTCCCGCCCAGCGGTTTATTCGCGCTGCCGTGCAGGAGTTTCCCCGCGGTGTAAACGTCGTAGCCGGCCTGCTCGAAGCGCTTCGTGATCCATGGGATGTCTTTGCCGGGCTTGACTTTACCCTTCGCGTCGTACTTCGATCGGTTGCCGTAGATGCCGGAGCTCGTGGGTCGCAGGCCAGACATAAAGCTGGTGCGCGACGGTCGGCAGATGGGCGCCTGGCAGTGCGCGTTGGTGAAGAGGACGCCGCGCTTCGCGAGGCGGTCCATGTTTGGCGTGCTGGCTTGCGGGTGGCCTTTGCCCGTGAGGTGCTTGGTCTTGTTGTCCGGGTCGGCGGGATCGGACAGACAGCCAATCCAATCATTGAGGTCGTCGATCGTGATGAACAGCACGTGGTCGCGTGTAGGCGTTTCTGGGGTGCGCGTTCCGGGGGTGTTTGGGGCGGAAGGTTCTGCGGATGCGTGGATGGCGAAAAGGCTTAAGAAACAGACAATGACGAATTGGCGGAACGCAGTCGTGTTGTGTTGCATGAATTGATGATAGCGGTGCAGGGCAGGGAAACAAAAGGATAGGCACCCTACTTCGGCTAGTGATTAAACGCCTCCCCCTCCGAGGGGGAGGTTGGGAGGGGGTTTCAACAAACCTGTGCGTGCTGGAAATCAAGGGTGATTCGACACCCTCCCCCGGCCCCTCCCTCAGAGAGAGGGGCGTTTTAATCCGACGGGTGGCACCCGTGCTGTTAGGTTTGGCGAGTGGTTCGTCCGCCCGGGCGTGGCCCGGCGGCTACGGGATGCCACTGATCGCAAAGCAGCCGCCGCGTCACCACGCGGGCGGACGAGTGGTCTACACCTCAGACGGGTGTCTATGGCGCAAAAAACCGCAGCGGTTTGCTGCGGCTTTTGAGGGTTTGTGTTGTGGGTCGGCGAGACCGCCGATTGTGCCGTCGGCTTTACGCGCTTCGTCGGCGTCGCATCATGGCTAGGCCGCCAAGGGCGAGCAAGGCCAAGGACGAGGGTTCGGGGACGCCGGTGCTGAAACTGCTGATAGACAGGTCCGCACCGAGGAGGTCGTTGTTCGGTGTCAAGAAAATGATGACTTCATTGACATCCGTCAGGTCCGCTCCGCCACCGACGAAACTGCTAAACGGGATGTACACAACTTGCTCGTCGCCGTTGCCGGTGATGCCGGTTGGGAATGTGCCGAAGAAGGAACTGACACTTGATATGCCATCCCTGACTTCAATCTCGTAATCCACTGGCGCGTCAGCAAAGGCGATCGTGAAGAGGAAGCCGGTCGAGGAACCGCCATCGGTCAGGTCAGCTCCGCCCGTTTGGTACTCGAGTTCCAAGCTACCTGCGCTGTCGGGCGTATTGGCGTATTGAAGCAGGCCGTCACCGACGATGCCGAGCGTGCCGAAGTCGCCAACACCGCTATTCGCGATGAGTTCACGCTGGCCACCAAGGGCATGCGGCGTGTTGATGACCAATTGCGATGGAACACCACTGGCTGACTGACTGGCCACGATCTGTGAAGGGTCGTCAAGGAAGGTATCGATGTCGATGGCAGACGCGGAGGTCCCCATCAGTAAAGCACCGGCAGCCATCAGGGTACGTGTCAGAAATGGGTGATTCATAGGTCTTTTCTCTGGTGTAGGCCGAATGAAAGATATTACGACGTATCGCTAGCAATAAATCACTAACGTGAATAGTACAACTATAACAGCCGAACCCTAAGGTGCAAGCCCTTAAGTCTAATAATAATGCGTTAAATCGCCTCTCAATCCATCTGCTGGGGGTTTAGGGTGCTTGATCGTGAAGTATGGCAAGATAGGTAGTCGGATGGCATGCAACCGCCGTAGGGTGTTGTGGCACCCGTGCTGTTGGAGTTGGCGAGTGGGTCGTCCGCCCGGGCGTGGCCAGGCGGCTACGGGATGCCACTGATCGCAAACACGAGGTGTTGCAGCCGCCGCGTCACCACGCGCGCGGAGGAGTGGTCTACACCTCAGACGGGTGTCTATGACGCAAAGAAAAACCGCAGCGGTTTGCTGCGGCTTTTGTGGGTTTGTGTTGTGGGTCGGCGAGACCGCCGATTGTGCCGTCGGCTTTACGCGCTACGTCGGCGTCGCATGAGGCCCAAGCCGCCGAGGGCGAGCAAGGCTAGCGATGTTGGCTCGGGAACCTGTGTGGCTTGGCCTTGGACGATGGTGAAGTCGAAAAAGTCGGCCTCTGCGGAGGTGCCGGTCCAGTTGCTGTAGAAGCCCGGGTCATCGCTGCGTAGGAAGAAGGAGACGAGCAGGTCGTCGCCGGCCCAGGCGCCGAGGTCGGTTGTGCCATCGAAGGTGAAGGTCTCGGTGGGTGCGAGCGGGTCTGGTGCGCCGAGGAACTGCGCTGCGCCGACGGTGACATCGCCGGTGGCTGCGTCGTAGGAGACGGTTAGGGAGCCGAAGTATTCGTTGTCGAGCGTCTCGGTGAGTGCGAAGGTGCTCGTGATCGGGGCGTCGTTGTTGGTGCCCGCTGCGCCGTAGAGGGCTAAGCTGAGCGGGCCGGTGCCCACGCCGAAGCCGATGCCCGCGGAGTTGACGCCTTTGAGGTCCTCGCCGATGCCCATGCCGATGCCCACGAATCCGGTGGGATTGGTCAGGTTGAGGCTGAAGTGCGTGCGGATGGTGAAGTCTTGTGACGCGTCGAAGTAGTAGCCGGAGGTCGCTTCGCCGACGGTGTTGGCGTTGATGGAGCTGTAGCCGATGTCGTAGGCGGCGGGGACATCGACATCATCGATGAAGTTGAGTTGGGCGAGGTTGGGCGCGGCCGAGCCGGTGGTGGCATCTTGCAGGGCGCCCGGGCCTGGGTCGTTGTCGTAGTAGAAATCCCAGGTGGTGAGATCGTCAATGGCAGCGGTGGCCGAGGCGGTGATCGCGCACGTGGCGACAGCGGTAAGCAAACGGGCAGCGGGCATGGGGTTCTTCTCCAAAAGGTACGAGCGAGGGACGCGAAGCATACCACCTTATAGGGATGCGGGCGAGTGTTTTTAGAGGTTAGGGAGCTTAGAATAGCGTGCGCTATTTCTGGCTTTGTTGCGTTGGCCCCTCTCCTTGCCAGGGAGAGAGTTGGGGTGAGGGTCCAGCATAAGATAAACAGCGAGAGATAAAACAAGCCGTGATTTGTTTGACGCTCCACCCTCATCTCGCGCCTTCTCCCTAAGAGGGAGAAGGAGCCCGAGCTGGGCTAGAAATAATACAAGTTGCTCTAGCGCCAGACCGATCCACTCCTGTGGTCTCGCAAGGGACGGGGCTTATTGGGCTGAAAACGCGGGTGCTCGGTTGGCGAGAGGCAAATCATGCCCCACTTATCGTGTAATTAAAAGCGGCCAGTGAGCCATTACGCACTTTGGACTGGGGTGGAAATTCGCCGTTTCTGTGCCGTTACTTGGTGGGGACTTCGGTGATGCTCGGCGGGTCGTTGGCTTTTCGGGGCGGGAGCAGGTCGATGGTTTTATTGAGGACGGCTGGGCCGTTGGACTCGCGGACACCGCAGCGGAGGGGGAACTTGCCGATCTGTTCGCCGACGTCTTTGAAACGGATACGGCGTGAGACGAACTCGCCTGCGGAGATGCCGGGGATGATCATCTCGCGTCGGGCGTGGCCGGCCAGGCCCGCGAAGATGTTGAGCGACTGGCGACGGTCGGCGGTGTTCGTGATGGTGAGGGTGACGATGGCGTCGATGGTGCCGGGCTCAAGGCCGGGCTCGGCGATGACGGCCGCGTCGAAGGAGACACCCTCTAAGCCAAGCTCGATCGGCGTAGTCAGGGTGACCTCGTAGTCGTCGCCAACGGTGAAGACGAAGTCAGCGGTGAGTGCTTTTTCGCCGCCGTTTTCGTGGATGGGAAAGCGCATCGCGATGGGTACTTCGGACGTGTCGCCCGGTGCGATGGAGATGTGCTTGCGTTGAGGCTGAAGCGTCCAGTTGTCCGGGCCGGTGAAAGTGAAGTAGCCATTGAGCGTACGCGGCCAAGGGTTGTGGATTTTCAGCGTTCGGCGGTGCGCGATCTGCAAGGACTGGATGAAGGGCTCGTCCACCACGAAGCCCGCACGGAACATGGCCAAGCGCGGGTCGATGCCGCGGATGATGGTCGGGGTTTGGCCGACGGTGATGGTTTGCTTGCCGTTGTAGGTATTTAGCGGGGTTGTGTTGCCGAAGGGGTCGACCGCGGTGGGCGTTTGCCCGAGGTAGAGCGACATCTCGGTCGGGTCGGCGTCGGCTTTTTCGTTCCAAACCACGAGCATGCCGCCCTGCTCCCCGTCGAGGATCATCGAGTTAAGGCCGGGCTGCAGCGGCATGCGTCCGATGACGCGTTGGCCTTCGAGCTGCTGGGTGAGGTTGATCCAGACGCCCAGCGCCGGGTCGGGGGTTAGCGCCGCGTAACGCTCGTGAGCGTCCGTCCATGGCTTGTTGATGCTGATCGATGCGGCGTCCTGTTCCCACGCATGCAGCACGCGAAGCATGAGGTCGGCGATGCGTCGCTCGTGCACCATGTCGACCGCGTCGGCGAGCTCAATGTCCAGACGAACACGCTGCGGCGGAGTCGGCCAATCGGCTAGAGCATCACCCAAACGGTCCGGCACGATGCCCTGCGGCCACGCGATCGCGTAGCTATCCGATGGGTCTAAATCACCATCGCGATTGGGTTGATCCAGCCGCCAAGGCGCGACGAGTTTCGGGCTTGGCGCAAAGAGTCGTACGCCGCTGCGCGCGGCCTCGAGGTCACCCTTGAGGTCACGTGCGAGGAATGCCTGAGGGTGCGAGGAGCTGCCGACCTGCCAATGGTTGAGGCGTTGGCCAAGCGGGGAAAGGAACGGCTTCGCGTAATCCTGCCAGAGGTCGTTTGACTTCGCGAGCAGGTTTAAGGGGTCGCCGACATCGACGTCCGCTTGCGCCGCTAGTTCGACGGGGATCGGCCAAAAGCTCACGACCGTCTGCCCACGTCGAACGAGCAGATCGCGCGCGATCGGCTCAAGCACACGCGCACGCTCCGCAGTCGTCTTCGGCGTGCCGTTACGCTCCCAGCCACTGACCACCAGCGACGACAAACCCGACTGCTCCATCAGCTCCGCGACCAGTGACAGGTGCTCGGTCGACACATCCTCGGCAAGCAATGCAAAGCGGCGCCGGTCATCCCCCGCACTGACTTGGCTCGGCGGCAGCCAGAGGAAGCCCGCCAAGGTGCGGGCGACCTGCATTCGTTTTTGGTTGAGCGGATTGATCTCGTAGATTTCAAGGTCCGCCCAGTACCAGCCGTAGTGACCGTCAAGATCAGGCGTCCATGACCACGTCTCTTCCTCGATCGCGTCTTCGTCCGTGTCCACGACTTCGAGGCGGTGGTTGTAAATCGTGGTGCTCGAATACAGCTTGCGACCGGTGAGGTCACGGACGCGAGCTCGCAGCGTCGGCGCGGTCGTCGATTGGAGGATGTTGGTTCGGCTGTCGGTGGTGAGGTTGACGCTGGGCAGTTCCCAGATGGCGACGTCATCGAACCACGCCCCGCCATGGATGTCAGCGGGGACGATTTGGTTGAGGCCGATCGGATCCTCGCGGTCCATGCCGGGCTGAAGGATGTGCAGCTCGATGCCGATGCTTGCGGCGTTGGGGTAGTCGCCGATGAGCTTGATCGAGACGTCCGACCATTCGCCGTTGGTCTTGATGGGGTCGGAACGCTTCAGGCTCGCTTCGATACGGTGCCCATCGCGGTCGACGAAGTAGGCACGCAGCTCGGCCCAGGCGTATTCGAGTTTTTCGGTGTAGACCTTGGCGGTCACGCGGTAGTCGCTCTCGGGCTTGACGATGATCGCGCCATGCTGGACGAACGCACCGGTGTTCCCGCCGGTCATCGAGAGGCGAAGGCTGAAATCGCCCGAGTGCTTGATCACGTTGTCGAACGCCACGTCCGCGAAGTGCGGATAGCCCATTCGGCTTTCAAGCGACTTGTTAAGCGGGCTGTCGTGGAACGCGGGCTTCTCGCCGATCGCGCGTCGGCCGATGATATACCAGTTGCGGGGCAGCAGGTTCTCGCGATAGCCGATCTTGTTGCCCCGGTCGTCGGCGTCCTCGAAGTCGTAGATCTTCTTGAGGCGGTGCGAGATCTCCGAAACCTGAGCCGACGCTGGCGCAGCGACCAAACACCCGATCAGGGCAATCACAAGGCACAGCAGTAGCGAGGAGGTTCGGCACACGAACTTGTTATCGGTCAGACAAGCGATGTTCAACGAATCCAAACCATGTTCAGCACAAGCCCTGTTTAGGAGTTGAAGAACGGGGTTTTGAACCCGCTAATCTCACAGCGCCGCGAGCCGCTGAGCGCGGTCCTGAGCGATCAGCGCATCGATCATCTCTTGCAGATCCCCGGCCATCACCCGCTGCAGGTTGTAAGACTCGTTCGCGCGGTGGTCAACAATCATGTTGTCCTTCCAGCGGTAGGTGCGGACGCGCTCGCTGCG
>JBGCDC010000318.1:0-4619 GCA_045105055.1 Phycisphaeraceae bacterium
CTTACTCAGGTGCCGCGCTGTCAGACAATATTTCGTCTTCCGGTTGTTGAAGACTGATACGCACCCTACTAAAGATCCCCAGCGGGAGGGCGGCATTCGCCGATCATGTCTCGCGAACGAACGGTTGTCAGTTGTGCGCTGTTATTCGCATCTCAACGTCGTGGCCGTCGCCCAACAAGAACGATTGCGCCTGCACCTAAGAGTATCAGCGACGTCGGCTCCGGGATGTTGGTCACCACCTCTTGGCGGTCGATATTGTCAACAAAGCCATCGCCGTTGAGGTCGCCGTTGAACGCGCGGGCGGTCGATGTGCCAAGGTTGGCATCGACGAAGTCGAGGTCGAGTTGATCGACGAGGCCGTCGTCGTTCGCGTCGCCAGCGATGCGCGTGTAAGCGTCGGGGATCAGCCCGCTGGCGATGCCTTGGAGGCGTGTTGCATCGGCGGTTGTGACGTTGGCGTTGCCGCCGTTAAATAAGCCATCGACCCCGGTTAGATAGATCTCGCTGTAGAGCATGAGCGCCGCAAGGTAGGTGCCGTCCGCACTCGGGTGCGACTTATCGCCGGTGTGCAAGGCAAAGTTTGCGTCGTCGGCATAACTCGCCCGCCAGGCTTCGCCGACTTCTGCGACGCGGACGTCTGTCTTGTCGACCGCGGTGGAGTTGGTGGGGATGTAGGTGTCCGCCGCGAAGTTGTATGCCGCGCTTAAACGGTCCTGCATATCGTCCGCACTGGTTCCAATGAAGAAGCCTGTCGTAAAGTCATAGTCCGCACGACGGGCCCACGTCTCAAACAAGACGACTTGCGCTTCGGGGTTACTTGCTTGAACCTGATCGTAGAGCGACAAGGCGCCGGGATAAAAGTTATTGACGGTGGTGCTAGGGTTCGCAGGTGTTTGACTCTGATCCTGTAGCACGACAACATCCCAGTCGACACCGGCCGAAGGGCCATTGCTAATCGCGTTCTGCACCGTACTGTTGGTCGAGTGGCCGATCAGCGTCTGTCCGCCGGGCGTGATCTTGGTCACGTTCGGCGACGCCCAGCCCGCATCCGCCGCCAGCAGCTTTATGCGGTTCGGCAAGTTGTCATAGTTCGTATAGCTGTTGCCAAGGAAAAGGATATTCAGCGCCGCCGCTTCGCTATCCGGATCTAACGCGAAGCTATTCGGAGCAGCGGATACAAGTGCAAGTGCAGCTGCGGCGATCGATGTCGATTTTAAAATTCGATTTACCTTCAAGGTTGATTCCTCTGCAAATTGTTCTCCGTTTCACAACAGAGCACTCGTGAAAATGAGACGGAATGCCGTCACGCCAGACATCCTGTGATATCAAAGACATCACTTTGCGGAGTGTAAGGCAAGCACTCATCAGATCAATAGGAATCTTGTGAAGTTGGTGATAATCGTTGTTATAGAAGCAAAAATACCCCATAAGGGGAAACTTCTACCGGGTGATCAAAATAGACAAGTTCCTTTAGTGTGGCGACTTGGGCTTCTATGCTCTTTCCCCTTCCGCCAACACCTACGCCCATGCCCGCTACACAGATTCCAAGGGAAAATATGGCGATGTATCTTGATTGCATTCAGGGCGGATTCAAACAGCACATTTACTTATCAATGCCCTTCGTGATAATGTACTTCTTCATCATCCTTTCTGTTGCAACGAAGCTGTCCAAGTGGGAAATACCAATTTATGATCGGAGTGATCGAACTACTGGTCGTTGGCCTGGTGCTTATCTTCATCGTTCTCGCGGTGGGGCGGTTTGTCTTTCCGAAGCGGCCTTCGCCCGGCGCGGATGAACCCGCTTGCGGTAACTGTGGTTACTCGACGAAAGGCATTAGCGAGCTGAAGTGCCCGGAGTGCGGCGCGGATTTAACCGTGGTCGGCATCGTTAAGCTCAGTGATCAAGGCGCGGGCCTGGCTGGCTGTTTATGGCCGCTCTTATTGACCATCTCAATCATCCCCCTGGCGGTCGTCGGTTACATCGTGCTGGGCCTGATCGTGCCGCACTACAGTCAACAGTCCACGCACTTCGATCTCAGGCCTTTCTCCGATGAATACGCAGAAATCATCGTAGATGTCGATCTTACGGTGATGACCCCGCCGGGCACTTCGACGTCGTATTCGGGTTTTGATTTGACCTCATCAATGAGTACCCCGCCGGTCACCGACATCACATTTGGCGACAAGGGTACAAAGGTCCGGGCGAAACGAATCGCGATCGAAGCGATCCCCAACAACAACTCAAACACGAGCGGGTTGATGAACTATGCCCCACGCTTTGAAGTGAATCCAACAACGAAGATTGCCTCTTGGACCGAGGCGAAGGGCACGCGCCACACCACCCAAGGGCCGGTGTCAGAGAAGGATGTCCTTGCTTACCTTGCCTACGCGGGTGCCGATACGAGCAACCCCGATGTCATCACCGAAGCGCGTCAACTGACCGCCATGATTCATGGCATGATCAGCGGGACCAGCGCCTTCCAACTCCAGAGCTTTTCGAATGGCGGTTACGGCTCAGGCGGCACTGGACAACTCGGCCCCGTCTGGATGTTGCCCGCGTACGCCGGGGCATGGCTGCTGATCTGGATCGTCGGGATCCTCTGGCTTGCGAGGCGAAGACGCAGCCAAAGCGCAACGCCTTAAACGTTCTTAGAGAGCGACAGCCCCCCAGCCGTCGGACCACGTCCGGGCGGACAAAGCATCTAGGCCGTGCCCGAGAAGGGCGGCTCAGTGCGAAAAGCTAACTTCCAATCGATCCCAATCGGTATGGTCCAAAACACGTCCATGCCATTACAATGGCCTGGTAGGTCTGCCCGCTGCGGTCAGATTTAAACAGCCGACGTCGACTGATCTTCCCCCGTGGATACCGCGCTAAGTGGCCCGCCGCGCTTAATCGCGAACCCCAGACAAGGAGCCTGTGATGAAGTGGAATGTGCAATGGTGTCTGACCGCGATGCTCATGTTGTCTGCGGCACACGTGTTGGCGGATGGCAAGGTTGTTGCGCCCGCGCAGTATCAGGAAAAGCCCTACGCCGGTTCACTCGAGGAAAAGGCACAGGAAGCGATCCTCATCTTCCACCGTGGAGAAAAAGATAAAAGCGCCCGCCAGGACATGATCATCAAGATCAGTGTCGATGGCGAGGTCGACAACTTCGCGTGGATCGTCCCCCTGCCCAACGCGCCCAAGACCGGCAAAGAAGACGCCAAGATCTTTGAAGAACTGCACCACTACGTGCAGGGCCGACTCGCGGCGAGCGCCCCCAAGTCGACCGCGGACAACAAAGCAGAGGGCTTAGCCGAAGCAGCCGCCGATGCGGCCGAAGGCGTCGAACTCATCTCGCGGCAAGTCGTGGGCAGCTACGACGTCGCGGTGCTGCGCGAACGCGACGCGGGCTCGCTCAACAAGTGGCTTGCCGACAACGGGTATCAGCCGCTTGAAAACGCCGAGGATGTGCTGGGTTTTTACCGCGAGAAGGGCTACGTCTTCGCCTGTGTCAAAGTCACCGATGCGGAACTTAAAAAGGGCGCATCCGTCGACATGCACCCGCTGCGATTTAGCTTCGACACCGGCGGCCGCGACGGCATCTTCTTCCCCATGCGTATGACCGGCCTGCAAACCGAAAACTTCGACGTCAACCTCTACATCTTCTACAACGCCTGGGTCAACGACCGCCTCTCCAAATACGGCTATATCCACCGCGGATTCGAACGCCGTTGGCGTGACTACGACAGCAAGGCCTGCAAGTCCAACGCGGGCAAGACCTGGTCCGACCCCGAAGGCGACCCCTACCTCCGCCCCTACGCCAAACGCATCCCCGAAACCAAACGCCTGTTCCAGAAACTACACCCCGGCCAGCGCTACTACCTCACCAACATCTACGCCAACGACCTCCGCCCCAGCGACGTCCGCGCCTGGAAAGACGACCTCTGGCTGTTCCCCTACTACACCAACCGCGACTTCATCCCCTACGACGCCCGCAAAGACGGCCCCGCCAGCCGTACCTACACCGACCCCGACTGAGGTGCATCCCATTAAATTCTCGCGCGGGGTGCCACACAACTGCCCGAAGGGCTGCTGTGTGCGAACTGCATTGAATGTGGTTTAAGAATGCTCGGCACATCGCTGCCTGCGGCAGTGATGTGGCACCCCGCGTCTAAAGTTTGTGGGATGCGCATGAGGTGCCGAAGCACGATTCCATCCCCGCGTGGTGACGCGGCGGCGACGTCACACTAATGTTCGTGCATCAAAGCGTGCCCAAAGCCCCCGAGCAACGCCTCGGCGGACGAAGTCTCTTGATCGATCAGAGCACGAAGCGTAAGCGAGTGACCGGCCTTCTCGAATGCGCATTACTCGCTCACGCGTCGTGCTCGGACAATCCAGCGTGCCCGGCGTTGCGTCAGACCCTGAAACAAAACCCCCAAAACAACGCGCCCGGAAACCCCCCGGAACAAGCGGGCGTGGATCGGTTTGAGACGACACGTTGCGGGTGCTTTGTGACGCGGGCGTCTGGGCCTTCCGCCGCAGCGAACATCGGGTGGCCGTGGTGGAGCCCAAACGACCCCACGCAACGGGCTGGCGTTGAGGGTTTCAAGAAGAGTTGTACCTGGTGCTTCGCGAA
>JBGCDC010000319.1:0-9162 GCA_045105055.1 Phycisphaeraceae bacterium
CCTTACTTCCACGAAAACTCGTTCATCACCTCCGATGTCCGAGCCTGGTACGCATACCACCAGTTTGACAACGACGGCATCGCTAACGGCGGTATCGGCGGTACTGTCCAAGTCGCCGCCGTCCAGGTCCGCCTCGCACTCACCGACCGCCTCCAGTTCGTCGCCTATAAAGATGGCTACGTCTGGTTCGACGACTCAGCCGTCAACGACGAAGGCTGGAACGACATCGCCGCAGGCCTGAAGTACAACTTCTACCGCGATGTTGAAGAACAACTCTACATGTCCGCAGGCCTCGGCTACCAGATCGATCTCGGCGACTCCGCCGTCCTTCAAGACGACGAAGAAATCCGCGTCTGGTACTCCATCGACAAGGGCTTTGACAAGCTCCACGTCGGTGCCGTCATCAACTACTTCCACGACATCGGCACCGAGTCCTCGCTCGGCAACTCCGATCGCCTCTCCTGGCACCTCCACGCCGACTACTACCTGACCGATTGGTTCAGCCCAGTCATCGAGCTCACCGGCTACCACACCGTGAACGAAGGCACCGTCGCCGTCCCATTCAACGGCGTTGACGTCGCCAACCTCGGCGGCGGCAAGGACAACGAAGTTATCACCATGGGCATCGGTGGCGAGTTCCGCATCTGGGAAAACGTCGCCATCCGCGCTGCCTACGAGTTCGGCCTGACCGACAACAGCCAGCTCTTCGGCGACCGCATCACCGCATCGATCGTCTACGACTTCTAAGACACAACTGAAGTACTCATAACCTTGGAACACGCCGGCCGCATAAGTGGTCGGCGTGTTTTTTGATACGATAAACCGATCGACAGGTCTGCTAATCAGCCGATACCGACTCGGGGCCTTGATTTCCTGCCCAAATATGCCGCCGCGGAGACAATCATCATGATGTACACCACCACCTGCTCATACGCTATCCGTGGCATGTCCCGGCTCGCTGTGATCCGCCCCGACGGCTACGTCCGCGTACTAGAGCTCTGCGAAGGCACCGACCTCCCCAGCCACTTCCTCGCCAAAATCTTCCGAGATCTCGTCGGCTCAGGCCTACTCACCAGCGCCAAAGGCCGAGGCGGCGGCTTCGCCCTCGCCAAGCGACCCCACGAAATCCGCCTCTACGATATCGTCGACGCCGTTGACGGCATCAAGTCCTATTCACAGTGCGTCGTCGGCCTCGCTAAGTGCGACGCCACCCAGCCCTGCCCCCAGCACGACCAGTTCATGCCCGTCCGCAAACAAATCCTCGCCTACCTTGAGTCCACCACACTCGACCAAATGAGTGAAGCCCTCGCCAAAAAGATGGAACTCATCGCAACCGTCCCCCCCTCCACCGGCCTACCCATCGTCAACGGCTAACGCCCCCAGGTCCGCCCGCTTCAGCATGATGGGCCCCCTCCATTCGCTTGTCATTCTCAACCGCCCGTGATCCAAAGTGCGCCATCGCTCGCGCGTCGATCCCCATCCCCTGCGTAAGCCCCTCCGCGAACCGCACTTTCGAGGGTGGCGCTTTAACCCCAAGCCCAAAACCCTCTCGCGCATAATCGGCGCACCCCTCACCTCGCCCCTCACCCCGCGCTACCCATCCCCTTCAAGCCCATGGCGTTGCGACAGCAATGCCGAAGGATCTCCCAACCTATCCCTCCCCCAGAAGCCCCTAGGCTTGCCCGCTCGGAGGCACGCCCTGCGATCTGCGGCGACCACCTACCCCGAACAAATCAACTCACAACCAAACCAAAAAACAACCCCTTCAACAAAGCCCCAATCTCAACCCCCGCGCGCACAATCCAACCGCCATCCCCACTCCTGCTACGCACGCCAACCGACCCACCCATCACGCAATCCAGCCCACCCCATTTCATGCACGACGCGTAACACCCAAAACCACAAACCCCAGGGTGGTAGGGGTATGCGGCTTTGGGATGCCCCGGAACGTGCTGTCTATAAGGTATTGATGCCAGTTTGTTCCGGGTCTTCGCAAGCTCGGACGCTGGCCACGCGAGGTGAAGGCTTTTGGGAGGGCGAGGCTCCTGCCGAGCCGGGGGTGACAGATGATTCGCGGTTCGGCAGGAGCCTCACCCTCCCAGCAAGGCATTGCTTGTACACGTCCTAAGCCTTGCCGTGTGTTGTCCATCTCAACACGGGCTAAAATGGCAACCTATACATTGCTAAAAACGAATGATCTGAAAGGTCTTATCTATGTTGAAGAATAGTCTCCTCTTGTGCCTGGTTTTTGTCGTCACCGGTTGTGCCTCTGGGGCAAGTAAGCATTGCGTTACGACGCATCCGGATAGCGATGACTGGAAGCCATTGTTTGCGGCGGACCTGTCGGACGCGGATTATCCCGAGGGGGTTTGGGTTGTCGAAGATGGCGTGCTGACGGCGAGCAAGGACCAGAGCATTTGGACGCAGAAAGACTATGAAAACTTTGCATTGGATCTGGAGTACAAGGTCGGGCCGAACGCAAATAGCGGGGTGATCGTTTATAGCGTGGATACCAAGAACTGGATCCCCGGCTCGATCGAGATTCAAATCCTCGACGACCAGGGTGAGAAGTGGGCCAAGATCAAGAACAACGGGCGCAGCGGCGCAATCTACGGGCACGTCGGGCCTAGCAAGAGCGTGTCCAAGCCCGCGGGCGAGTGGAACCGGATGACGATCACGTGTGTCGGCTCGCAAATCGATGTCGTCCTCAACGGCGAACACATCACGACGATCGACCTGACGCAGTTCACCTCGGCCGAGGTCAACCCGGACGGCACAAAGATCCCGAAGTGGTTGAGCAAGCCTAAGGCCACGCTGCCGACGAAGGGTAAGGTCGGCCTACAAGGCAAGCACGGCGGCGCCGCGATCTGGTTCCGGAATATGAAGATCAAAGAGCTGGGCAAGTAAATTGGTAGGGTGCGGTGGAGGCTCGGCGCAACCCACCGCGAAGAATCATTGATGCCGATCTGGTGGGTTACGCCGAGCCTCCACTCACACTACGAATTGCGAAGTACACCATGTTATTCCGTTGCATCCAAGTTGAAGATCGATCCGCCTACCTCGCAGACACTGCGCGGGTGACGGGGGATGTCGTGCTCGGCGACGGTGTAAGCGTTTGGCCCTCGGCCGTCATCCGTGGGGATGTCGCAAGGGTCACGATCGGCACGGGTACGAATGTCCAAGACAACGCGACGGTGCATTGTGATTCGGGGCACCCTAATACAATTGGTGATTACGTCACGATCGGGCACAACGCGGTCGTGCACGGCCGAGCGATCGGCGACGGCAGCCTCATCGGTATGCACGCGACCGTGCTAGGCGGGACGGTGATCGGTCAGCGGTGTCTGATCGCGGCGGGGGCGCTGGTGCCGCCGGGGCTGGAGGTGCCGGACGATCACGTATTGATGGGGGTGCCTGGCAAGGTCATGCGCGAAACGAACGACAAAGAGAAACAGTACCTCGCATGGCTGGCGGAGCACTACGTGAAACTTGCGAAGCGATATCACGAATCGCCCGATGATCCGGCGCTTAGGCAATATGGGAGCGATCGATAATGAACCGAAGGACGTTTTTAAGCAGTGGCGCTGTTAGCGCGGGCGCATTGATGGCGTGGGGATGCTCTTCGATGCATGCAGGCCCAGCGGGTGATGCCGCTGCGGCAAGAACTCGCCGCGAGCAATTGCCAGCGTTTGATCGTGGTACTCGGCTGCTGTTTCAAGGTGATTCCATCACCGATATGAAATGGGGGCGGAACCAAGCGGACCGTAACCACTACCTGGGGCACAGCTATGTCTATCTCATCGCGGCTCGGCTGGGTGTGGAGATGCCTGAGGCACAACTCGATTTTTATAACAGGGGCAAGAGCGGCAACACCGTCATGAACCTGCGTAATCGTTGGCGTGCCGACGCGATCGAAATGAAGCCTGATGTACTGAGCATCCTTGTGGGCGTCAACGATGTCGGCCAGATCTTGCGCAAAGATATCACTGGTGCGGTGGATACAACGGCTTGGGAATCGAACTACCGGTATCTCTTGGATACGAGTCGGAAAGCGAACCCTGGCCTTCGGCTTGTGCTGCTCGATCCGTTTGTGTTGGCGTCGGGCAAGCTGAAGGAGCCTGCGGTGTACAAGGCGTATCGCGCGCAAGTCGATCGGCTTATCGTGATCGTAGCGCAGCTCGCTAAGGAGTACGATGCAGTCCACATCCAAACGCAGCAGGTATTTGATCAAGCGGCAAGCGAGGTGTCGACTGACCACTGGATTTGGGACGGCGTCCACCCGCTGCCCCAAGGCCACGAGCTCATCGCCCGGCAGTGGATTTGGTCAGCCGGTGAACGCTGGGGCTAAACCTTTTAACATCTATTTTCTTAAAATAAAAACAGCCCCTTTTTGATAGGGGCTGTTTTCTTAGTTTCGAACAGATTTTAAAAAACGTCGAGTTTCTACATCCGAACGGGCTCGAAGCCTTTGCGGTAGTCGCGTTTGACGATGGTCTTGGTCGCCTCGGCGTGGTTGGTGAATTCGAGTTTCTTGCTGTCCCACAGCAGCTCTTTGCCTGGGTACATGGTGGCTTTGACCGACAGGAGTGAGCCTTCGGTGATCTTGAGGCCGACCGGAAAAGGCGACCAGTGCAGGTCGGGGTTGTGCTCGCCGATGGCGGTGTTGACCCATTCGTGCCAGTGGTTGAAGCCTTGGAACTCGGGCATGCCGGGGAGTTTTTTCCAGTCCTCGTTTTTGCCATCACGCCAGATTTCGAGCTTGCCGCCCGCGGTGAGGATCACGGTGCCGCCCTCGCAGACGAAGCAGGTCTGATTACTATCTTTAGTTCGCTTAATATCGTCGGCTAGGCCGAGCTCCGCGTTGGTCGGGATCTGGCGTTCGTCGGAGTAGTGGACCTTGACGGTCTTCGCGGCGAAGGCATCGGTCGACGTCGGGTAGGTCAGGATGGTCTTGCAGGTCCGGGCGTGGAAGAGGCCTTCGGGCGCGTCTTTAACTTCAGCGATGACGGCGGTTGGGCTGTTCAGTTCGGGGTACGAATAGAAGATGACGTCGAGGAGGTGGCAGCCCCAGTCGCCTAGGCCCGCGGTGCCGTAGTCCCAGAGGGCTCGCCACTTGAGCGGGGCGATTTTGGGGCGGTATTCGATTTGCGGCTGCACGCCGGACTGCCAGGGGTCCCAGTCGAGGTGTGCGGGTGGTGCTTCGACGGGGAGCATTTCGCGGTTATTGAAGTAGCCGCCTCCGCCCTTGAGGCCCGAGCCGGTGGTGACGAAGATTTCTTTACACTTACCGAGCGTGCCGGTCTTGAGGACATGGACCGCGGCGCGTCGGCCGGGCGACTGCATGCGCTGGTTGCCCATCTGTGTGGACAGATTCGGATTGGCTTCGACGGCATCGCGGAGGATAGCGACTTCTTCGAGTTGTTGGACCAGAGGCTTTTGGCCGTAGACGTGTTTGCCTTTGGACAGCGCCATCGTGTCGATCGCGCAGTGCGTGTGGTCGGGTGTCGCGCAGATGACGGCGTCGAATTTGTCAGCGTGCTTGTCGAATACCTCACGGTAGTCCTTGGCGGTGAACGCGTCGGGGTGGTCGTTTTTGGCTCGCTCGAGGTACTTGCTGTCGACATCGCAGAGGCCCACGATTTGCGTGCGGGCGTGGCTGGCGACTTGCTTGCGGTCGGCAGCGCCGATGGAGCCGACGACGCCGATGGACAGGACGTTGAGCTTGTCGTTCGGGCCGATGCGTCGGGGCTGCACGGCCGGTGCCGCGTAGCAAGCGGACAGCAGCGAGCCTGTCGAGATGGCTAAGCCAGAAGCGGCGGAGTATTTAAGGAAGTCACGGCGGCGTATGGACATTGCAGGCTCCAGAAGAATGGGGATTTAGTCGATCATGAACTGCATATTTTACGTCATCGTCCCGCATTGCGTTCGCGGATTTCGACCAGGGTGACGCCGCCGCGGTTGAGGTTGCGGATGCTATCGACCGCGACGAAGGCTTTCCAATTGTGCAGTTCCCCGGGCTGGAGCAGCGGGGTTTGGATCAGCTCAAAGCCGATGAGTTGGTTCTGTTTGAGTTGGTTGAAGGGTGTTTTGAAGAAGCCGCCCGAGGTAACACCCGCGACGAAGGTGTAGCGGTATGGCTTGTCGGAGGTGTTTTGGAACGTGCCATAGAGCAGGACTTTTTCGGGGTCGTAGACCTGTCTTTGGTCTTCATCGATGATGACGGTGCCGTCGGGCTTGGTGACGATGGTGGTGCTGGTCTCGGTGCCGATGTTGATGAGGTCGAGTTGCCAGGTGTATCGCCACGCGGGGAGGTCGGCGATGGCTTGCTCTTGCTTGGCTTGCCAGTTGTCGAGGTTGGCCTGTGCGGATTTGGCGGCGTCGGAGGTGGGCCAGTTGTTGGTGATGAGCGTGAGCTTGGCGGAGATGTTTTTGATATCGAGGCGGACGTTGATATTCTGAAAATCGATGAGGGCCCAGTCGCCGGTGAGGCCGACATCCTCGGCCTGCGCAATCGCGCGGCGGTACGCAGCCATCGAAACAATGTCGTGCCACTGCGTGCGGTTTCGCTTGAGCGATTTCATATGCTGTTTAAACGGCTTAGCCAGCGGGTCTTGCTCAAGCAGGCTGATCGCGTCGTCGGCGATCATGTGGCCGCCCACCTCGTCGGCCGACGTATTGATCTTGCTCATCTCGTTGTCCGCCCACGCGGTGAGCGTGTCGATGATGTCTTGCGATGCGACCCGGCGTTTCACATCGTCCTTGGTCAGCCAGCGGCGGATGTGGCCGATTGCGGCCGCGGCCTTATCCGTGCGTTCATTGATGGCGGCAACCTCGGTCTCAAACACAACGCTCGCGAACGAAGGCGGGATGATCGGCTTGTCTTTTTCTTCAACCTGCTGGGCCAGCGTGTTTGGGCGCACCGGCGGTTCGACACCGGCGTCACGCAGCATCTTTTCCAAAAGCCGAATATGTTCGATCGCTTGTTCGTCGCTCGAATCGGCTTGGTCGGCAACACTGATCGGCGCCCAACTCAACGCGAACATCAAGGTGGCAAGCAAGGCTGAGGTACGCGTGGTGGTCATGATCGGTCCCCGATGAGGGAATGGGAAAGAAAGTACGTCTACATAGCATACTAGGCGGTGCTTTATTTCAAAGCATAAAAGCGATTGTTTTAGAGCAAATTACATGATTGATCTCCACTTCAATCATGTACTTGACGCAGCCGCCGCGTCACCACGCGGGCGGACGACTCGTCGAAAACCAATCCATCGCATTGATCGCCAAGCCGAATCGGTGGCGTGGCGTAACCCCTCCGTCCGGGCGTGGTCCGGGGGCTGCGGAGAGCAGGTCCGCGCATAAAAAAACGGCGACGCGTGGTGCGCCGCCGTTCGTTTGGGGATTGGGGGTGGGCTTACGCCTGGTTCACGCCGCCTCGGCCCGCGGGCAGTGGGGCGTATGGGTCGTAGATGCCTGGCTTGGGGATGTCGTAGGCGCCGGTCTCGGGGTCCTTGACGGCAGGCGGGACGGTGTTCCAGTCCCAGTTGTCGATGCCGGGGGTCCAGTCCTTGCCCTTGGCGAGCAGGTCGTCCCACTTGAGTTCCTTGCCGGAGTAGCAGGCTTCTCGGCCGAGGATGGCGGTGAAGGTGGAGTGCGCGCCGTACTCGCCTTCGTTGTAGATCTCACCGGCCATGAGCGCGTTGATGAGGTTGGTCTGCTCTTGCTGGTGGCCGCCGCCCTTGCCTTCGACTTTGGTTGGTCGTGCGTCGCCGTGCAGTTTGTAGGCTGCGGGGAAGTAGGCGTCGCCCTTGGTGCCGTGGGCGAACTCACCGACGCGGGTCATCGAGTTCTTGAGGTGTCGGCCTTGGCTGTGCATGGTCGAGCCGTCGGCGAAGGTGTATTCGACGAAGGTGTGGTCATAGATCTGCGACTCTTTGCCGTCACCGTTGAGGCGTCGGCCCCAGCCGCCCATGCCGTTGGCCTTGACGGGGTATGCGTTCTTCGCCCAGCAGCCAACGTCGAGGTTGTGGATGTGCTGCTCGACGATTTGATCGGCACAGGACCAGATGAAGTGGTACCAGTTGTTGCACTGGTCTTGCATATCGGTCCAGCCGTCTTGTCGGCTGCGGAACCAGATGCCGCCGCCGTTCCAGTAAACGCGTTGATTGACGATGTCGCCGATCTTGCCGCTGTGGATCTCATTCATGAGATTGATGTAGTGCGTTTCGTGTCGGCGTTGCAGGCCGATACCGACCATAAGGTTTTGCTCTTTCGAGGACTCAACCGCGGCGAGGAATCGGCGGATGCCCGGTGCGTCAGCAGCGACAGGCTTCTCACAGAAGATATGCTTGCCTTTGCTCACGGCGTACTCGAACTGCTGCGGCTTGAAGGCCGGGGGCGTCGCGATGACGACGACGTCGCAGTCCGAATCGATGGCTTTTTTGTAGGCGTCTAGGCCATGGAACGTCGAGTCGGGTGTGACCGCGACTTTTGCTTCGGCACGCTTCTTCAGGGAGTTCAGCGCCTTGTCGGTGCTGCCCTTGAAGGCGTCCGCGACGGCGACGAGCTTGACGTTGCCTTTGGTGTTGAACATCTGGGCGACAGCACCGGTGCCACGGCCGCCACAGCCGACGAGTGCGACTTTGATCTCTTCGCTGCCTTGAGCGTAAGCGGTGTTGAAGGTGTTACCCAATGCAAGGGCGCCGCCGACGGCAGCGCTTGACTTCATAAAGGTTCGGCGAGAGGTGGTCAGGGGCTTGGTCACGGCGGGTCTCCTAGAGAGGTAGGCAGGGTTAAAATTCGTTATCTCATTGTACCGCCAACACCACGTCAAATGGAGTCCACGGTCGAGCCGCGATAGCGCGGCGGTATTAAAGCAAGACGCTGCTGATACGGATTGATTACGGCCTGTCGCTGCGGCGGAAACAATCGCCGTAGCCGCCGCGTAACGCGTGGGGGTTGGAACGGTCTAAATCGCATCCACACAACCACCGCAAAACAACAAACGGCTCCCCACCCCAGCGCCCGGGACGTTGCCCAGCGGCTACGAACGCGTCCCCGGGCGGCGACATCACTTTGATTCGATCTACTTCGTGCCGTTCATCTTCAAGTCGTACTCGTCGAGGATCTGACGGGCACGGAAGGCGATCTCGGGGTCTTTGTTCG
>JBGCDC010000320.1:0-6950 GCA_045105055.1 Phycisphaeraceae bacterium
TCGAAGACCAAGACAGCTTCGAAGGCAACGCACTACTTAAAGCCCGCTACTACGCGAACGCCTCCGGCCGACCCTGCATGGCCGACGACAGCGGGCTCGAAGTCGATGCGCTCGGCGGAGCACCGGGCGTCATCAGTGCGCGCTACTCGGGCGCAACGGGTGGACGTGACATCGTCGACCCGGCGAACAATAAAAAACTAATCGAAGAACTCAGCGACACTCCCACCGACCAGCGCACCGCGCGTTTCGTTTGCGCGGTCGCCGTCGCTTGGCCCGATGATGTCCGTGAGCCGATCCAGGTCCGTGGCACATTCGAAGGCCGAATCATCACGCCCGACCAAGCCGACGATCCTGCAAAAACACATGCGGGCCGAGGCGGCAACGGCTTCGGCTACGACCCACTCTTCTGGGTCGAAGACCGAAGCTGCACCAGCGCCGAACTATCGCCAGACGCTAAAAACGCGATCAGCCATCGGGGCGACGCGACGCGAAAGCTCCTCGCCGTACTACAAGCGCATGACGGCTAAGTAACACAAACGCCTGTCATATCAACGTGTTATGCAGAATTTATTTTTGTAACGCTGCAACTAACTCACCTCCGCGTGCGTCTATGCTGTAGTCCGACAACACATTTCTAGACATGGGATCCCATCATGACATGCAACGGCTGCGGCTCAGACAACCTCCAACTCATCAAAGTTTTCTCCGGCCACAACGCCATGGGCTGGTCGCCTGTCGCTGGCGAGAAAGACATCTTCGGCAACTACAAAAAGCTGCGCCCGCTACTCGCCCATGCATGCAGCACCTGCGGCAACGTGCAGTGGAACATCAAGATCGAGCAGCCCAGAGATGCGAACAAAACCGCCGCGGCCTTGGATGAACTCTCCGAAATCGCCGAGCAAGACCCCGGCGAAGAAAGCGTCGCCTACTCGCTTGAAGAAGAGCTGAACTAGCGTCGATTCTTTTTGGCGTGTAGCAGGTGACGCGCAGCGTCCCGTTTGTCTGACTGTGATTCGCAGCAGATTCACTTCACGTGTAGCGGGCGAACGTGAGTTAAAACATAACGTCAGTTGTCTTTAACAATCAATGCATCGCGCGGGATGTCCTTCCACACAAGCGGCGCAGCGAAAATGACATCGCTCGATTCGACCGGCTTGGCCTCGCGAGCCAGACCCGTCTGCTCAACGGCCTGGCCATCCGTGAACTCAAGATAGCCATCGATACTCACGTATAACCATTGCTCTCCCTCGACTCGGTCTTCATAAATCTCAAAGCGGCCTGGCCTGCGGTTGTTGAAATGATGGAAATATGTAAGCGAAGACCCCGCCGCGATCTCCGTCAACGTACCGGACTGACAGGCTTGTCGTATCATCTGCCGACGCGCATCATCTAACGCCGGCCTTCGCAACCGCCGCTCATTGATCATGGTCCGATGATCGGTTTCAAGCACGCCCCATTGATTCGGATGAAACGCGGTTCCATAATCATCTAGATCAACGTAGATG
This sequence comes from Phycisphaeraceae bacterium, assembly GCA_045105055.1. Taxonomy (GTDB): domain Bacteria; phylum Planctomycetota; class Phycisphaerae; order Phycisphaerales; family Phycisphaeraceae; genus JAHQVV01. The sequence continues at coordinate 1,506 of JBGCDC010000320.1, forward strand.
GCTTTATCAGACACGTTTTCGATCCGTACCTGCATGTAAAAGTAGGGGTCAGCCTCTCTCTCGTACAGCGCCCGCTCGACGAACACCTCTGCAAGCGACGACCTCGAAAGCAACTGCCACGACACATCATCATATACCTCTGTATCTGCGCCTCCTATCTCATCCACACCCGTACACGAAACACAAGCGAATAGAACCAAAAGCATCAGCCGCAAGATTTTCTGCTTATTCATCTAAATGTCCCCGGTAGGTAAGCGGATTGATTGACCAATAGCAGAACTACGCACAGCAGACCGCCCCGGTTCTGCACCCCTCGCCACACCTTCGAACGCGACCTAACGCGAATTTTTTCATATTGATGGGCCAAGTCTCTTGACTATTCACATTAATTACTGTATTTTCTGTTTGGACAGAAATAAATAGCCGATAGAAACATTAACACAGACAAACCACCCCGAGGCCCACCATGAAACTCACCGACGTCCAACAAAAATTCGTGCTCCACTGGGGTGAGATGGGTAACCGCTGGGGCATCAACCGCACGGTCGCTCAAATCCACGCGCTCCTCTTCATCGCGCCCGAGCCGCTTAATGCGGATGACATCGCCGAGACGCTGAGCGTCGCCCGGTCGAACGTCAGCACCTCCCTCCGCGAGCTTCAGGGCTGGGGTATTGTCCAGGCCGTGCCCATGCTCGGCGAACGCAAAGAACACTTCAGCACACAGACCGACGTCTGGGAGATGTTCATGGCCGTGCTCGATGAACGCAAAAAACGTGAGATCGACCCGACCCTTACGCTCCTCCGCGAGTGCGTCATCGAAGCGGAGGACGCGGGCAAATCCGAAGCACACACCCACGAACGGCTGTCCGAATTGCTTGGCCTGATCGAAGCCATGAACGGCTGGTACGGCCAAGTCCGCCTGCTGCCCCGGCCCATGCTCATCCGCTTCCTCAAGATGGGCAGCAAGCTCCGCAAACTCCTTGGCAAATAGCAACTAGACCACCCCCTCGCGACGCTCCGTCAGCATCGCAACAGGCCTTAAGGAGGCCAACCATGCAAGCCTTACTCCTCGCCGCCACCACCCAAGACAAGTACCTCGTCTACACCTACGCGATCTACTTGTTCTTCAGCATCCTGCTGACCGTCTGGGTCGCCAAGACACTGCACCACCACGGCCGAGTCTTCCTCGTCACCGCATTTCACGGCGACGAAAAACTCGCCGACTCCGTCAACCACCTCCTCGTCGTCGGGTTCTACCTGATCAACCTCGGCTGGGTCACCCTCGCGCTCCGCAGCGACAAGCTACTCGCCAGTGTCGGCGACGTCTTCGAACTGCTGAGCACGAAGCTCGGCGTCGTGCTGCTCGTCCTCGGCGTCATGCACTTCCTCAACATCCTGGTGTTCAACCGCATGCGGAAGAACGCGATGTACGAAACCGCACCACCCCCAATCGAGCCGGATGAACAGCTTGATCTGAATCCGACCGCGTAACGCAAATACAGCCCACTCGGTCGGGCGATTCCGGGAGCGCCCGACCGAGCTTTGATTCGAACGCAAACCATCAACCCTCTGCCGTCATGCACGCCCACACGCCAAACACACTGAGCTTCCCCAGCGACCGCGAAGACCGCGACCCGCGCTGCCTGATGTGTGGCTATCGACTCGTCGGGCTGGATCACCCCCAGTGCCCTGAGTGCGGCCGTGCCTTCGCCCCCGATACCCCCGACACGTACGCCCGGCAACGACCGTTCGTCTGGCACCACTACTGGTGGCCCGGCGCGCTGCTCGCGCTCTTCGTTGGCCTAGTGTGGTGTGCCGTCTTCTACGCCAACAACGCAATGGGTTGGGGCCTGTTCGTCGGCGTGCCCAGTATGCTCGGCACGCTCATGGGCTTCCGCCCGCATCAAGATGCCCGCACACAAGCACCAAAGATCGCCACCCATGGTGCCGTCGGTATCGTCGCAACCCTCCTCATCGCCATGCTGATGCTCGGCGGGCTTGCCGGCCTCTTCTGCGCCATCATGCTCTTGGGCATCTTTCTGCCCCTCGCCTTCGGCGGCTACTTCCTCGGCATGTTCCTCGCCATCGTGCTCGGCACCATCCTCAAACAAACCGAATTCAGACAACGCGAGTACCTGCCCATCCTCCTACTGCTCATCGCGATGCCCGGCCTGATCCAACTGGCACAAGTCACGTTCGCGCCGCCGCTGCAGCCCGTCACCGTCAGCACGACCCAACTGCTCGCAGTAGATGTACAAGACGCCTGGGACGCGCAGATGTTCTACGAGGACGTGCCCGGCCCACGCCCCATCCTGCACAGCATCGGCCTACCACGACCCGTCGAAGCGCAAGGCAAGATCCGCAAAGTCGGCGACCAACACATCAGCACCTACACCAAAGATGCACGCATCGTGAAGCAGGCAACCGCATTTGTCCCCTGCGAAACCATCGCTTTCAACCTCATCGAACAACAAAACTTCGAAGACAGCGCACTCCGCTTCATGCACGGCCGATTCGATTTCCAACCGATCGACGCGAATCAAACCCGCGTCACCCTGACCTCGACCTACCAGCCGCTCATGCGTCCGCGTGTGCTTTGGAAACCGATCGAACGAACCCTCTCCCGCACACTGCACGGCCACATCCTCAAAGGTATGGCCGAAAAAGCCCAAACCAATACAACCACCGCGGCCAACACTTACGCCAAAGGAGGCACACCATGACCGCCACCCAACACCTCACCGTCCTTTACGATCCGACTTGTGGGTTCTGCGTGCGTTGTCGGCAGTGGCTGGACAAACAGCCCAAGCTCATCACGATGCGTTTCCTCCCGCAAGGCTCAAGCAAACAAAAAACCCTCTACCCCGACCTGCAATACCTCACCGACGCGGAAGGTCGGCCCGAGGAACTCATCGTCATCGACGATCAAGGCAAGGTCTACCGCGACGACAAAGCATGGGTCATGTGCTTCTACGCTTTGCGTGCTTACCGACCGCTATCGATGCGATTGGCGAGGCCGGGCATGGCAGGTTTAGCGCGTCGCGCTTATGCCGCGATCAGCACCAACCGCCGTGCGATCTCTTCGCTATTAGGAATGAAGGGCGACGATCTTCGCAAGGAATTGAAAGCCGAACCAGAAGTCCCGCACTGCAACAACGCGCTGTGCGCGCTGCGTGAGGCCAAGGCCAAAGTCGCCGCAGAACAAGGAGGCTAGCGATGGAACTTTTGCTGCTATTCGCGTTTGTCATTTGTGCCCTTACTGCAGGCCTGTTTCTGCTCATCTCATTCTTCTTGGTTCCCTGGGCCAGAGAACGCTTCGGGTATTGGGCGCTAGCAATGTTCCCGGTATCGACGTTCGCGGGAGCGTTCTTCGGCTGGGCCATCCTGCTGATGTTCGTCAAAGCGATGGAAGCGTGATGCACGCATGGCATTTGCTTGCGTTTCATAGCTCCGTGGCGGAAGCCCCGAGCAGGGATAAGCGAACTTGCAGGATGAGTATTCGGTTTTTTATACAGCGATGCTCTTGGCTTCCGTCGGGAACTGAGCAGCCGCCGGGCCACGCTTGGGCGGAGGAGCCATAGTAATACGCATCCCACTAATGACTGACGGGACTTCATAACCGCTGGCGGAAGCCCGCCTGCCTAGATAAACGAGCTTGAAATCAAATACTGTGGCTCTGAAAGCACCTTGCATCAATTTTGGCCTTGTCTGCCTTTGCTCCCTCTCCCTTCCAGGCCTTTATGCATCAATGATTTTTGCCTTATGAGAAAAGTCAAAACGGAGTTGGGTGCCCTGGCAGCTTGCCGGCCAGGCGAAGGCACAGCAAACGCTATCCCGGTTGGCAAGCGACCGGCGCGCCCACATCAATCCATGCATAAAGGCATGGAGGGTAGGGGTGAGGGTCCAGCGTTAAACCCACAAAGAAAGACTGAACAAGCCACGGTTTGCTTGACGCTCCCCCCTCATCCCCGCCTTCTCCCTAAAAGGGAGAAGGAGCGTAAGCCAAGCCAGAAAAGATGCAAGATGCTCTAACGCACGCAGGCCGACAGGCTTCCACCCGCGGCTACAGAGTAAGCGCATCGATACTTAATGGGATGCGTAGTGCGTCAATGTCCCTGGCGCGATGTCCGCCTGGGCGTGGCCCGGCGGCTGCCCGGAAAGTCATTGCGCGACATGCTGTTATTGATTTAGATCGATTCGATCTTCGAAACCAACCATCCCGCCAAAGAAGACTTCGACATCTTTCCGGGGGCGTCGCGTCGGCCATCGGCGTAGAAAAGGATCGGCTCAATATCGGTCGCGTCCATGGTTTGCAGCGGGTTCGCAAGGATCGCATCGACCTTCTTACGCTTCATCTTGTCGACAGCCCGCGTCTCCATCACTTCGGCTTCTTCCAAAGCGAACGCGATGATCGTCTGATCGTCACGCTTGGTTTTCGCACAGCCCGCGACGAGGTCGGGCGTTGGTTCAAGGTGGATCGATAGGCCACTGCTGCGCGGGGTCTTGCCCTTGATCAGCGTGACCGGGCGATAGTCAGCGACGGCCGCAGCCTTGATCAACACGTCGCACTTCGGGAAGTGCTCGGCAAGCAGCGACTCGAGATCCGCAGTCGTGTTGAATCGGATCACATTGACTTGATCCGCAACGCTAGGCGGAAGCAACACAGGACCCAGCAGCAGCGTCACGTCATGCCCAGCAGACGAAGCAGCCTCTGCCAGCGCGAACCCCATCTGCCCGCTAGAGCGGTTCGAGATGAACCGGACATCATCGATGGGCTCTCTCGTAGGACCGGCTGTAATGAGAATACGCATGTCAGAGTAGAGCCATAAAGAAGCTTCGATTATTCCGGGAAGTTTAAGCGTTCCGGGCCGATGGTTACTGCCGTGATGTCTTTGACCAGCCGCTCGGCGACGAAGCGATTCACATCATCGAGGGTGACGCTATCGACGCGGTCGGCGAGTTCGTCGAGGGTGCGGGGTCGGCCGTGGACATAAAGATCGGCGGCAATCGCGCCGGCTCGTGCGCCGCTGGATTCGCCTTGCATAACGAGGCGGGCCTTCATGCCCACCATCGCGCGTTGTAGTTCGCTTGCCGAGACGCCTTGGGCGATGCGATGGAGCTCACCGATGAACACGTCGAGTGTTTCTTGTGCGCGTGGGGTGGTGGTGCCCGCGTAGCCAAGGACCGCGCCGCGATCGCGCATACCGGCATAGCTCGCGTAGACCGAGTAGCACAACCCGCGCTTCTCGCGGACTTCGGTGAACAATCGGCTGGACATCCCGCCCGAGAGCACCGACACAGCAGCGCGTTGAAGCATCGATTCTTCATCGGGATCGGCCGGGGCGTCGTAGGCTAGGCCGATGTGGACCTGTTCGGTTTCCGCATCGAGGTGCGTGTATCCGCGCGGGCCATCTTTGGTCACGGCGACTTCGTCGGCCGAGCCGG
>JBGCDC010000321.1:0-3123 GCA_045105055.1 Phycisphaeraceae bacterium
CCTCGCGAACTCCATGCGTGCCTCGCGAGCCATGACGGTGCCGCACTCGATGAGTACAGGCATGCCGTGTTGTTGGCATGCTTCAAACAGAGACATCGCGCGTGTGTCGGTGGGATGGAAGCCCGCGGCGGCGGGATTGACGGTCACGCCGACGAGGCCAAGCTCGATCGCTTGCTCTAGAGACTTTATTGGCTCAATATCACTCTTCGGATCGATACCCGCAAAACCAAAGAGCCGATCAGGGTCGCGATTGACGTAGCCCGCGACTTGTTCATGTGAGATGGATCCGCCGAGCAGCTTGCTTTCAAAGCCGAGCAATACCGCGCCGGTTACAGGCTCCATCGCTTGCTGATGCTCGTCCGGGTCTGCACTGTGGTCGTCCCACGGATCGATCTTTCGGCGGCGCATCTGTGCAGCTACAGACTGGCCGAATTGCTCGGTCGAGGTCCATAGCCGGGTGTGCAGATCGATGGTCATAGACGGCTGCTCGGTGGGGTAAAAGCGATCGCGGAAGGCGAATCAACGAATCAGTCTGCTTGCTGGGCTTGGTAATCATCTGCGCTGAGCAGGGCGTCTGTCGCAGCAGCATCGCTAGGCTTGATCTTAATAATCCAGCCCGCGCCGTAGCAGTCGTCGTTGATGATCGCGGGGTTGTCGAGAGCCTCTTGGTTGACTTCAACAACTTCACCAGCGACGCCGGTGTAGAGCTCGCTGGTCGCTTTGACGGATTCGATCTCGCCGAAGGTTTCGCCGGAGCCGATCTCGCCGCTCTCTGTTGTGACTTCTAGGTACGTGATGTCGGTCAGTTCATCGACCGCGACTTGGCTGATGCCGATCACGATCAGATCGCCTTCAGTTTTGTGCCACTCGTGGCTGGCGAGGTATTTGCGGTCGTCTGGGGCGCTCATGGCTCTGCTCCGTGTAAATGATCCCTATCAACGCAATGATATGGCTTGAAGCGATTCACTACAATGTGGCCGATCTGTTGTCGCGTGTGTGGCGTTGATACATCGCCTCTATTATGCTTGCGAACACCGGATTGAATAACACGATTAGCCGATATCAAGTTTAAGAAACAGACGATCAGTCGGTCTGCTTGAGATATCGGACCCCAGTCGACAAGCAGCGCACGCAACCAGAGGACCGCCCCGTGACACCGCAGAAACTGACCCACCTCAAACAGCTTGAGGCCGAGAGCATCCACATCATCCGCGAGGTCGCCTCCGAGTTTAAAAACCCGGTGATGCTGTTCTCCGTCGGTAAAGACTCGTGCGTCATGCTCCACCTTGCTCGCAAAGCCTTCTACCCTGGCAAGCCGCCGTTTCCACTGCTCCACGTCGATACGACTTGGAACTTTCAATCGATGTACACCTTCCGCGACGAGTACATCGTCAAAGAACTCGGCCTGGAGTGTTTGGTACACATCAACGAAGAAGGCCTTAAGGACGGCATCGACCCGTTTAAGCACGGCTCACGTCAGTTCACCGAAGTCATGAACCTCGGCGCACTCCGCCAAGCATTGGATAAGTACCGCTTCGATGCGGCCTTCGGCGGCGGGCGCCGCGATGAAGAAAAAGCCCGCGCCAAAGAGCGCATCTTCTCCTTCCGCGATGCGCACCACCAGTGGGACCCCAAGAACCAACGCCCCGAGCTCTGGAACCTGTACAACACCCACGTCGAAAAAGAACAACAGATCCGCGTCTTCCCGATCTCCAACTGGACCGAGCTAGACATCTGGCAGTACATCTATATGGAGCAGATCCCGCTCGTCGATGTTTACTATGCCAAGGAGCGTCCCGTCGTTGAACACGAAGGGCAGCTGATTCTGGTGGATGACGACCGTACGCCCGCCGACCTCGCCGCGACCGCGGTGAATAAGTGGGTTCGTTTTCGCACGCTGGGCGACTATCCGCTCACCGGGGCAACTGAGTCCAAAGCAACCGAGATCACCGACATTATCCAAGAAATGCTGCTGGCCACACGCTCTGAGCGTGAAGGCCGAGTCGTTGACTCCGACCCCGGCGCCTCCATGGAAGAGAAAAAACGGCAGGGCTACTACTAAGACGCCCCGACAGTCGGGGCTTCAGCCCGGACTGTTCTAGACGGTCGGACCGCAACCCGATCAACCCTAAATCAACACACCAGGCCATCGACAAGATGAATACCGACGAACTCATCGCAGAAGACATCCACGGCTACCTCAAGCAGCACGAAAATAAAGAACTGCTCAGGTTCCTCACCTGTGGCTCGGTTGACGACGGCAAGTCGACCCTCATCGGCCGACTGCTCTACGACTCCAAGATGGTCTACGAAGATCAGCTCGCGGCAGTCACCAACGACTCCAAACAGTTCGGCACCACCGGCGGCTCGTTCGACCCCGCGCTACTCACCGACGGCCTAAAAGCCGAGCGCGAGCAAGGCATCACCATCGATGTCGCATACCGTTATTTTTCAACGGCAAAACGTAAGTTCATCATCGCCGACACGCCCGGCCACGAGCAGTACACCCGCAACATGGCGACCGGTGCCTCGACCTGTGACCTCGCGATCATCCTGATCGATGCAAGGCACGGCGTCCAAACGCAAACCCGTCGACACTCCTTTATCGCATCGCTACTTGGGATCAAGCACGTCGTCGTTGCCATCAACAAGATGGACCTCGTCGACTTCTCCGAAGAACGCTACGAAGAGATCAAATCCGACTACACCCAGTTCGTCGGCAAGCTCGAATTGCCCGACATCGAATTCGTGCCGATGTCTGCGCTCAACGGCGATAACGTCGTCAATCCCTCCGAGCATATGCCTTGGTACAAGGGCGGCACGCTGATGCATACGCTTGAAAACGTACACATCGCATCGGACCGAAACCTCATCGACTTCCGCTTCCCCGTGCAGTACGTCAGCCGACCGGACCTCAACTTCCGCGGGTTCTGTGGCACGATCTCGTCGGGCATCGTCCGCCCCGGCGACGAAGTCATGGCGCTGCCCTCGCGCAAGACCGCCATCGTTAAACGCATCGTCACCATGGACGGCGACCTCGAAGAAGCCTTCGCGCCCCTCGCCCCGACGATCGTCTTGGATCGCGAAATCGATATCTCGCGCGGCGACATGCTCGTCCATCCC
>JBGCDC010000322.1:0-1969 GCA_045105055.1 Phycisphaeraceae bacterium
CGGAATGCTAGATAGTTTGTTCTATGGTGTTCTTACTTGTACCTGCTGCTTTGTCAGCGTTTGAGGATTTAAATATGTTCATAAGTAAAAAAACCCTATTCGCCGCAGCATGCACGTTTGTGCTATCCGCTCCTGCTTTCGCAGGTGTATCGCTTAGCTCGCTCTTCGGAGGCGGTACGCTCACCAGCGATAACGGCTTATTAGAATTTTCGGACTTCCAATACACGCCGATCCGCAATGCCCCCGCTGCTGCGGATATTGATATCCAAACGCTCGATAGCGGCTTGCTTTTCGGAACGCCAATCTTCACAGACAGCAGCACCGGCTTTATCGACTTTGGAATCAGCTACAAAGTTAGCGGCATCGGTGCCTCAATCGTCAGCGCACAAATGCAGTCTACAGGCTCCGGTTTCAATGGCGGTGCCGCTGGCGTCATCAAAGTGGTCGAAGGTTCGGAAGGTCAGGGCTTAGCCAACCTCATCAACAGCTTCTCCTCATCCACAACACTCTCTAATGTTTCCGCGTTGCTTGCTCCGCAGGATTCCATCTACGTCCGTGACGATGTCTTTGCTCTTCCTGGCCAAGGCGTCGCAGCCTTGAGTGACTTTAGCCAAGTATTTGGAACGACAACCGAAGGCGAAACGGCCGGGCCAACCGCAGTCCCATCGCCAACCGCCGCACTGGCTGGTGTCCTCCTACTGGGTGCGATCGGCGTACGACGACGTCGCGACAGCAAGTAAGTAACGCCCTTGCCGCTTCAACTGAATATGAAACTTATGCAACCCATCGCGAACGCGTTGGGTTGTTTTTTCATGAACAGCTGCCGAATTTTCTGCGATACCGACTATCCTGATCGGATGAGTACGTATACACATGACTATCGAATCAGCGATTCAACCGCCAGCCTTTCTTGGCTCGTGATGATCTTTGTGCTGATATGCTTGATGCCTTTGGGAAATACGCTTGCGCTGACGCCTTCCGGCAAAGATCAGCCGAATATCCTTATCGTCTTAGCTGATGATCTCCACTGGTACGACATGGGCTGCATGGGCAACACGCAGGTGAACACACCCAATATTGATCGCTTGGCCAGCGAAGGGCTCACGTTCGACGCGGCCTTCACCAGCACCGCGATGTGCGCTCCAACCCGACAACAACTACTCACCGGGCTTTGGCCGATGCGAAGCGGGGCTTGGCCCAACCATAGTGCCGTATACAAAGGTGTCCGAAGCCTGCCACATCACCTCAAAGAGCTGAACTACCGCACCGCACATATTGGCAAAAAGCACTACAAGCCCAAGACAAGCTACCCCTTCGATGAACTCGGCGACGTGCCCCACCGCGAAGGCCTACCCGAGCAGCTGCCCGACCTTGCTAAGCGCGTCAAGAACTTCGTTGAAGACGCAGGCAATAAGCCTTGGTGCCTTTACTACGCCTCGCGCCAGCCGCATCGACCGTTCTCGCTAGGCGACCCATCAAAGTACCCCGTCGACAAAATCAAGGTGCCGCCCCACCTCATCGACACCCCCAACACGCGCGAGCAACTCAGCCAGTATTACGCAGAGGTCGAGGTCTTCGACGCAGAACTGGGCATGCTGCTGGATACGCTCGACCAACTCGGCCTATCCAACAACACACTCGTCCTATTCTCCAGCGAGCAAGGCGCGCCGCACCTACCCTTCGGCGGCAAGTGGACCTGCTGGGATCACGGCCTAAAGACCGCACTCATCGCCCGCCTCCCCGGCACCATCCCTGCGGGCAAGCGAACCCCCGCCATGGTCCAGTACATCGACATCGTCCCCACCCTCATCGAACTTGCAGGCGGCAACCCAGACCAAGCCGACACAGGCATCGGTCACCCGACTCAAACGACGCGCGGATTCGATGGCAAGAGCTTCGCCAACGTCTTGACCGGCCAAGCAGACGAGCACCGCGACACCGTCTTCGGCATCCACACGACCCACGGCAT
>JBGCDC010000323.1:0-3532 GCA_045105055.1 Phycisphaeraceae bacterium
CTTATCGAACACGCCCGCACCAGCAACGTAGCGCGCGCCGTTGCACGTATCGCGCGTCCGCTTAAGCGCATCAATACGCGTGGCATCATCGAGCAGCGGTGCGTAGCCCGTGTCCATATTGACTGCGGGGACGAGGCCCGCTTCGACGGTGCGCGCGACGTGGTCCTCGAAGCCTTTCCAATCGATTGAGCCGTCGGCGTGGAACGGCAGCAGGACGGCCGACATGCCAAGCGGCTTTCGCTTTGGAACAATTGGCATCGGCGTTGGAGATTCAGTTTCGCCGCTCATTTGGCCTTGTCTTTCTCTTCGATCACGCGCTTGCGGTTCTCATCGTAGACGTAAACTTTCTGATCATCGGGCTCGGCTCGTTCACATTTTTTGTGCGAGCCGTCGCAGTGCGGGAAGTTTTGGGAGAGGCCGCAGCCGCAGATCCAGACGGAATCTTGTTGTGGGGGGATCTCGATCGGGCCTTTGTCGCTGAACTGGACGAGTCGTGGCATGGGGAACTCCTGTGTTAAACCGCGCGAAATGCATTCATTTACATCAAGGCGAAGGTTGTTTCGCACTAAAAATAGGCACTCGCCTGTTAGTGATGCGTAAAAAATTAGCGAAATAGGGGCTTGGCCCCTTGCAACGCTCCTACGGCTTGGTATTTTATCGTCTGGAAAGTGTTGCCGGGCTTTGTGAGTCGATTTGTTTGAGTACGCTGGATTCCTGGCCTGCTTTAGGATTGATGTTGGTTGGTGTTGGACGCTGCGGTGCGATACGGTGGCGGTCGGGCCCGTTCTGTTGGTTTGCTGTCCTTGATTGGTTGTGAAGCGAGTTGCTATGCGTGTCTTGATGCTTGGATGGGAGTTCCCGCCTTTTATCACCGGCGGACTGGGAACAGCCTGCTACGGGCTGACCCGGGCGATGTCCGCGCGCGGCACGCAGATCAGCTTTGTGCTTCCTAAACAGGTCGGCAGCGAATACACCTCGCACGTCAAGATGCTCTCGCCGCAATCCCCCCAGGCTCAAGCCCACGACCGCTCCCCGCAGGCCGTGGCGAGCACGTTCAAAGCCGACCCCAAGCCAACGCCCGTCGATACGCAAGGCAAAGAGGCCTTCCGCAACGTCGTCTTCAAGGCGGTCCCCTCGCACATGGCTAGCGTCTACCCCGGCGGCGGCCTGCAATACACACCCACCGGCACGCGCAAAACCGAAGGCATCGGGTTTATTCATAGTCAGCAAGTAGAGACGGTTACTGCGACCTCAAACGTAGATAGCGCTAAGCCGGATAGCAGCGGGACCAGTGCTGAGCAAGCCAACGCCTTGCCCGAGGCGCCGGACATCGGCTACGGCGGCGACCTCTTCAACGAAACGCGGCGCTATGCCGACCTGTGCTTAGACCTGGCCAAGGGCGAAGACTTCGACGTTATCCACGCGCACGATTGGCTGACCTTCCCTGCTGCGCAGGCGCTGTCCGAAGCGACCGGCAAGCCATGGATCGCGCACGTTCACTCGACCGAGTACGACCGGGCGGGCGAGGGCGCGAACCTAGAAATCGCAGAGTATGAAAAGCGTGGCGTGCTGTCGGCCAACCGTGTCATCGCGGTCAGCGAATTCACACGGAAGATTCTGATCAACCGCTTCGGCTTAGATAAATCCAAGTGCGATGTGGTTTACAACGGCGTCGAGCAGACGCTCAAGAACGGCGTCGAAAAGACCAAGCCCCTCGCCCCTCCGACCGGGATCAAAAAGGGCGAGAAGGTCGTGCTGTATCTGGGGAGGGTCACGATGCAAAAAGGGCCGGAGTACTTCATCGCCGCGGCAAAGAAGGTGCTCGAGAAGATGGACAACGTGAAGTTCGTCGTCGCGGGGTCGGGCGATCAGATCGAGCGCACGATTGAGCAGGCGGCCAAGGCGGGCATCGGCTCTAAGATCACGTTCACCGGCTTCCTCCGCCGTGCAGATGTTGATCGTATCTTCGAGATGGCGGATGTGTACGTGATGCCGTCGGTGAGTGAGCCGTTTGGTATCGCGCCGCTCGAGGCGATCGCGCACGATGTGCCGGTGATTATCTCGCGGCAGTCCGGCGTGAGCGAGGTCCTCGAACACGCCCTTAAAGTCGACTTCTGGGACACGCACGACATCGCCAACAAGATCATCGCGGTGCTGCGTCACCCGCCTCTGAGCAAGACGATGCGCAAGCACGCCGATATGGAAGTGCGCGAGCTGACATGGGACGGTGCTGCGGCGAAGTGCGAAGCGGTCTACGAGAGCTTGATCGGCACTGCGGTCTGAGGCGCGATGGCAGGGGTGATTGCACTGTCGTTCATTGTTTAGGGGGTTGTTATCCGATGACAAAGGCATGCGATACGCCGCGTTTTTAGCGTTGATTGGTTTCTTGATGCTCCCCGGCTGTGGGGATCTGTCTGATGTCTGGGGCAACCCGCAGGACCGGGCGAAGAAGGGGTTGTCGGATTCGGAGACGGACCCGTTTGAGATCGGCCCTGCGAGTGATTGGGCAACGCCGAAGCTGTATATGGATTTCGCCAAGACGCATGGCGTCGCGCTCAAGTCAGACCACGGCATGTTGATCGCAATCTTGCTCATCGGCCCGGAGACCGGCGCGGAGGTCCGCTACGATCGGCTGGCCAACCTGTTCCGTGATTCGCAGAGCGGCGAGACCTTCACGACCGACGGCGTCAAGTGGGGTGGCGACGAAGACCGCCCTTCTCTGGCACGCTGTCGAATCCGACACATGGGCCCGTTGGACGATCCGGATGTCGGCCTGGTCGTCGATCCGGGCAAACTCTTTCGACAAGAAGACCAGCAGTGGTCCAAGGCCGCGAGCAACCACCTGTTTGTTCAAGAGCAAGAGTAAAAGTAAAGCACGCTATTAAAACAGAGCACGAAGCGTAAGCGCGTGCCCCTCGTCGCAGAACACTTAAGGCGCTCACTCACGATTCGTGCTCTGACATCACCCCATGCCCGACCTATTGGACAGCCAACTCGCCCTGCTGGACTGGCTCATCCTCGCGGGCTACTTCGTGTTGATCATCGCGATCGGTGCGTTGGCGTCGCGCGGCACCAGTGATGAAAAAGGTTTCTTCCTTGGCGGACGCAAGATGCCCGCGTGGGCCGTGGCCATGTCCTTCGCCGCCACCGCGCTGAGCGCGGCAACCTTCATCGGCGGACCCGAGGCCGCGTTCAAAGGCGACCTCACACTGCTCGCCTACGAGATCGGCAAGATACTCGGCGCGCTGGTCGTCGCGGCGCTCTTCCTCCCCGCAATCTATCGCGCCGGGAGCGTCACGGTCTATGGTTACCTCGGCCAACGCATCGGCCCCGGCGCCGCCTACGCCGCGAGCATCATGTTCCTCGTCGACCGACTCCTCGCCTCGGGCTCGCGCCTTTTCATCGCGGGCACAGCGTTCTCGTTGATCCTCTACAACAACCTCGATCCCAAAAACCTGATCACCGCGATCATCCTCTTCGGCGTCGTCGGCACGCTCTACACCGCGCTAGGCGGGATCAAGGCCGTCATCTG
>JBGCDC010000324.1:0-13305 GCA_045105055.1 Phycisphaeraceae bacterium
CGCCGTCGCAGGTACCAACACCTACTCGTTCACCGGCGGCAACCTCTCCGGTGCACACGTCACCGGTATCGAGATCCAAGAAGTGCCCGAGCCCGGCTCGCTCGCACTCCTCGGCCTCGGCGGTCTGCTGATCGCTCGCCGTCGTCGGGGCTAAGCGACCTTGTTTAATAACTTGATTCTCCTCCTACGCCCGTCTCCTTGTGAGGCGGGTGTTTTTTATGCGCGGGGCGGCCGACACACGCGGCACAGTATGCGGCGCCTTGTTCGCATGACTTTGGGGCGCCTGGGCTTACGTACGTTGCGCGGTGGCGGTCCGAGTGGGTTTGTGCGCGCGGGAAGTGAGTTCTCACCTTGTTTGTAGGGTGATGCCCATCCCGTTTTGACGATGCGTGATTCCTTCAGACCATGATGCGTAAGCGAGTGGCACGCATTTACTGAAGCCTCAGGCACTTGCATACACTTTGTACTCTGGTAGGCCGACACGTCATCTAAAACGTGTTCCGTATGAGGTGGCTCAGGGCCCCACGAGATGCTCCCAAGCGAGTATGCCATGGGCTTGGGTGGGAAGCCGCGTCGGCGGTCGATGGGTGGCTCGTCGATCGAGGCGCCAACCCCTTGCCTGTGAAGGTAACCAGTGAGCCTTTACGCACATCGGCGCCGGGTGGGTTGAGACCGATTATCTTTTCAGGGCGCGTCAGCGATCTCAATCGACGGAAGCTTCTGCTCTTGCAAGTGCAGTTGGATGTGGCCGTTGGGGAATGGTCCGCTGCCGCCGTCGTAGCGGAGGAAGCTGTAGACGGCGAGGGTGGCCTTGCCGTCTTTGAGCTCGTCGAGGAGCTCGGTTGAGATGTGGCCGCCACGGGGTTGCCCGCCTTCGCGGCGGTTGACGCCCCGGCTGGATTGGTTGATGAGCTTGCCGTCGACATAGATGGCGTAGCCCTGGCCCGAGAAGACGTGGGCGGCGCCGCCGAGGACCAGGCGGTAGCGGTGGCCTTCCTTGAGCTTGGGCACATCGATGGTGGTACGGAGCATGAGGACTTCATTTTCCCAAAGCGTGTTGGGCTTGATGCCGCAGCCACAGACGACACTGTCGCATCCGTCGCGTAGGCCCTCGAGCTCGCCGCCCTTGGTACCAAATGGCATAAGGCCTGCCTTGAATCCTTCAGCCTTGGCGTCAAAGCCAGGCTCCTTCCACGCGTCCATCCCATCGGGCCAAGTCACACCGCGGAAGCCTGTGCCCTTTTTCTCGGCGGGGTCGAAGCTGTGATAGTGCCAAGTGGTTTTGTTGAGGTCGGGGCCGAAGGGCTTCCAGTCGTAGTCGTGTACGCCCGCCGCGTTGTAGATATTGACGATGCCGTACATCGCATCGTTGAGAAACTGCGTGGCCTTGCCCGATCGCTTGCCCGCAAGCTCTAGCTTGAGTGCCGCGGTGTAGCGCGGGTTATTGGCGTAGTCGTGCGCGATCGAATCGATCAGGATCGGCTTTAGCGCCGCTTGATGCTTGGCCTTCTGCCCGTCAGTTAGCTCGCCATCCGCGACTGCGGGTATCGGCTGATGCGGATTGGGGTTGGGCAGCGGCTCGGCCTTACCCCCTTTTAGTCCGACCATCGCTCGTCCAAGCGCATCACCCACACGGTAATACGTCTCGGCGTTTCGGTTGTAGTGATGGCCTTCACCCTTGGGCGAATCATCCGTCTCACGCCAGTAGCCACGCGTATCGACCGTCGCAAGATTGCCCGCAAACGCCGGGTGCTTGTCCGCGTCAGCGACCGCGCGTTGCGCATTAAAAATATTCCAATATGGATGGCCTTCTTGCAGCGCGTTGCCTTCGAAGCCGACGGTCGCAACGACGGCCGGCATTTGCGGTGCGTTGAACTCCTTGCGGACATCGTTGATCAAATTGACCAGGTTCGCTTCGTACGCGGTGTCGAGCTCTGGCGTGAAGCGGTCCTTGTGGCCTTGCCACCAGACGAAGCCCGCGAGTTCATAGCCTTGTCCGTTGTATCCGGGCACGACCTTGTCGATGTTCTTGAGCGTGAGGTTGACGCCCTCGACCATGAGCTTGTATTCCTTGGACTCCCACTCGTTGTCGGCGTTGAGCATGCCTGATGATGGCGGACGGAAGTCAAAGCCTAGTGCGCGGTTTCCCATGGCCGTCTTGATCAGCAGGACTTGCTCGTCGTGGTAGGTGCCGAGCACATGTCCAAAGCCGAGCTCAGGGCCGATGGTTTTGCCGTTGTTCGAGGTCGGGCTCAGCGGGGTCGGGTCGATGTCCATACGGATGCGTGCGTCTTCGTAGGTCACGTCTTCGCGCGCAATCCAGTCACCAAAGGGGTTGATGAGCCAGCGAAACATACCGCCACGCTTGACGACGGCTTCGAGGTCGCCGTTGCCGAGCATGTCGGTTTTCTTGAGGAAGAATCGAGACGTTTGGCCGTCTACTAAATCCTCAAGCTTGAACGCGTAGCGATGGCCGGGCTTGAGCTTATACAAGCCTGTTTCGAGGGTATTCGCTTGGATGGACAGGGTCCCCGTGTCGGCGAAGGGCTCGTAGACGCCGGGCTGTGACACTTCGAGCGTGCCCTCGGTGATCGGCTGGGTTGTTTTGTTGCCCGCCTTGTCGCGCACCGTTAACGGCAGCACTTTGTAGTTGCCGACTTTCCACACGGCCATCGGGCCCATGGGTGCGTCTGGGTTGTTCGTGAGGTAGAGCGCGTTGTACTTATTTTTCGCGCCCTTGATCTCGCCCATGCCGACCATGTTGGATTGGCCCGCGAGGATATACACCTTGACCGGCTTCGTTGCGTCGCCTGGCTTTTTGTCATGAATCGGCAGCGTTGCAGGCACATCCGCAGCAAGCGCAGACGTCGCACACAAGGCCAGTAGCGTCATCGCGTAGCGGATCGAATGGAGCAGTCGTCGGGGGATCTTCATCGCAGGCTCACTTAATTGGGATTGCTGTTGGCCGGCTGAATACGAAATAAAAATATCGGCGCCGTTGTCGTAGAACGCGACGATCGTATCGTAACCACGTTACGCGTGATCAACGGCTCTCAGTTGTCCGGCGTTGCAGGCGGGATGATCATCACCCGATCGCCTAGCGCGAGGGCCAATCCGCTACCGAAGTGCTGCGCAGCAGTCGGCGCGTTGGGTGCGTCGAGTGGACCGATGTTGTAACGGGACACAAGCCGACCGCCCTCGCCATCAAAGAGGATCAACTCGAAGCCAGTGTCCACCGCGCCTTGTGTTGCGATGAGCGCGACGTGATCGCTGCCGACGACGAGCTGTCTAGGCGATAGATCGGGTTGTTGCATCGCATCGGACCAGTCCAGCAGCTTGTCTTGACCAAAGCGGAAGACGCCTTTGTTGCTTTGGCACCAGAGCTGGCCAGCGACCGTGCTTAGTTTCGTGGGATTGATGTTGCCCCGCCGACTCACGAGTACTGACCCGAGCGATTTGCCTTGATTGGCCGCGTCGAGGAGGTGGACCTCGCCGTCGTTGGTCTGCACCGCGATGCGTTGGTTTGCGATCGCGTAGGTGCCGGTGAGCATCTGCTGCGACATGCGTTTGGACCATAGGGTTCGACCGTCGGGCGCTCGCAAGGCCATGACACCAGAGGAGCCGAGTACGGTGATACGGTCGCGGTCCAAGTGCACGCCAAAGGGCGTCAGCGCGATACGTACGCTGCCGTTGGCAATCATCGGCTGAGCGTCAGTCAGGCTGAGCATGTAGAGCTTGCCGCTGCGGAGCTGCTGTGGATGACCAGCCCGCCCCACCGCGACCAGCGACCAGTCGTCGGCATCCAGCGCGGTCAGTGCCGTCATCTCCAACTTCGTCCGCCACAGGACGGAGCCTATCGCACGATCGATCGCAATGACTTCCGCGCTATCACGATGGCCGATACAGATCACCGTCTCAGAAACCACGGTCAAGAGCGGCGGCCCACTTGCCAGTGCGTTTGGATTTTGCGCTTGATCTGTTGTGCTAAAACGCAGCGACGTCTGCCAAAGGACCGCGCCGCTCTGCGCATCGATCGCTATGACGCGGGCGTCGGCCGGCATCCAAAACACAACTTGCTCATGGTGATCGGCGAGTAGTTCTACCGGGCCTGTGCTTGCGGGGATCGATGCGGTCCAGACCGCCCTACCCGGCTGAGCATCGTCACGGCAGGTGATCGTGTTGTTGGCATGATACAGGTACAGCCGGCCGGTCAGCTCACTTGCCGACGTGCTTTGTGCTGCGGCGATAAGCTTGCCCTTAAGCAGCACCGGCGTACCCATCGACGCGGCCAACGTGTTGATCGACTCAGTACGCGCGGGCAACTTCGCGATCCGCTCACGCCATTGTTCAATCGCCAGCGGCTGATCGTCGGCCAAGGGCTGGATGCCCGGATGCATCAGATCGAGGCGATCCAGAAAAGCACTCGCAGAAACGGGTCGGCCTGTCTCGATATAAAACCGCAGCAGCCGTCCGGCAGCAAGCTGAGCTTGCTCATCGCCGACCGCTCGCAAGACGGCCTGCTTGTACAGGCTCGCAGCGCCAATAAGTTTTTGCTCCGCGAAGCGCGCATCCGCGGCATCAAGCAGCAACTGCCCCGCGACAGGCGAGAGCGGGAACCGCCTTGCAACCGTGGCCAAAGCCGCCGGGTCTAAGTCGGGCTGAGCCTTGATCTCGTCGACACTTGCCTGTGCCATAGCGTCTTGCCGAGCGTAAACACCGCGCCCATATTGATCGATGAGGCGTTGGATTTCCTGCTGCGCGACCGTGCCCGCGGGGCGTGACATCGCGTTGATGTCGTAAGTCGCCGAGGCAAACGCAGGCTCCGCAATGACCGCGTGCAAGTGGTCGATCGCCTGCCGCGTATCGCCTAGCCCGGCGAAGTAAAAGCCCGCGTCCAAGTGGTAGGCCGCCTCCTGCGTCGCGGTCTGCGTGACCATGGCAAGACGCTGATACAGCGCGGCACGCAACTCAGGCTCATCGGTCTGCGGGATCAGCGCACGTAACTGTTCAAAGACATGCGATGCGACCGCGGCTTGACGACGCAGCGGCTGTCGGCCGACCGCCTCCAACGCGTGCCCCACGCCTTGCAAGACAGACGCCTGTTGGTCCTCCTGACGCATCGCAATCATGGCCAGCGACAACCCGGCCGTCGGATCGTTCGGCCGACTCTCGACCTGCTCGACCAGACGTTTGTAGACGCGTTCCCAACTCGTGTAGGCATGCACGCGTCCCTCGCTCACAGCAACGACCTCGCTGTCGCGGACAACGACGCTGCCTTTGATCGCAGGGGCTTCATCGAGCAGCTTGCCGGTGGCCAAGTCCAAAACAAGTAACCGCTGGCTAGTCGGCAACACCGCAAAGCGAAGCGACACATCGCCTCGCCCGCGCAGCGTCTCACCCGCGACGAAAGGGAACGTCCACGCGACCGTCGCCTTGTCAGCGTCCCAATAAGAGACTGCTGTCTGCGAGACCGCGAGAGCCCCGCCGCTCGTTTCGAGGAGGTACTGCGTCTTGCCGAGCTTGGGGTCTTCTTTAAAGGAACGCAGCACCGAGCCGTCATCCGGGTCGACCAGCAGCAGGCGATCTCCACTGAGAGAGAGCGGCACGAGCAGTCCCGCCGAAGTCATCACCGGGCCGCTGGTCACGCCACGCGTGCTGGCGACGAGGCTCTTGGTATTCGCCGAGCCGACGGGTAATACGCGTAGCCAGCGGTATCCGCCGGTGTTGCGATCGATCGCGCCGACGGTGCCGAGGCTGTTGCTGAAATAGATCGTTTCGCCGTTCAGCATGAGGTGCGGCGTGACGCGCAGCGAGTCCGCGTTGGTATAGCTCATCGAGACCAGCGCGAGGTGGCGATACCACAGCAGCGAGCCCGACGCCGCATCGTATGCAAGCAGCCAACTGGACTGGGTGTCGCCTTCGCTATTCGCCCTGCGGAGGATGGCAAACACGCTGCCTTGGCTGAGCATCGGCGTGCCAACGAAGTGAGTGTTCTGAAGATTAAGTCGGCCGGCGCGGCGGTCCGATGCTCGCGTCGGTTCGTCGTCGCGGAACTCACCCGAGGTACGCTGCCAAAGCATCTTGCCGGTTTGCTCATCAACGCAAACCAAACTGTTCGGCGGGACAAAAGGATTTCGCCGCTCGGTGATCCCGTAGCACTCGCCAAGCACCGCAGCGATCTTCCCCTGCCCTCGTGCGACGCCACGCTGATCCGACCAACGTTGACTCGTGATAACTTTCTGTACCGCGCCGTTGTCGTCTTCTGGGACCACCCACGCACGCTGGCCAGAGGCCCGGTCCAGCGCGACGACCTGCCGACCATTACTAAACAGCACCAGCGAAGGCGTCACACTCGGCGTGACCAACTTGTCGTCCTGAAGCCAACGCTGAGCATTATCAGCAGTCGCAAGCGTCTGATCCCAAAGCGGCGCACGGATCGATATCGGCTTAGGCCCCATGTCAATCTGCGAAGGATGCTCCGCAATCGTCGTAGGCTCGATCGACGCCGCCAGTCCCTTTAATTGCTCCACCAACTCGGCATCCAACTCCGCCAGCGCTTCGGCCGCTTCATCTAGCTGCACGCCGTCTTGCATATATGCCGCCGCGGCGCCGCGCAGCATCTCCAGCCGAGCCATCGCCTCTGCACGATTGGGGTGACGCAGCAGTGCCGCGACCAACGAAGCAGCAGACCGCGCCTCCCCCGCCTCAAGCAAAAGCCCCGCCGCATCCATACCCGCGGCAAGTCCCGAGCTGGTCGCGCCATGTGAGCGGTAAACCTCAAGCAGTGCGGGCAACGGCTGATCACTGGCTTTGGCTTGTTCGAGCAGGCGTGCCGACACCGCGTTGTACCGCTCGCTGTAGGCCTGACGCAGCGCCGAATCACGCAGCAACACATCGCTCGCCCAACGCCCCGCATCTGCATAAGTGCCATCACCCAACGCGACCAGCTTGAACTGTGCCGACGCGATAAGTTCCTGAATCAATTCAGCCGCCTCGGCATAACGCTTGGCTCGGCGAAGCTCAAGCACCTCTTCGAGTTTCTGCTCGGCCGTCGGCTGATCATCAATCGTTACGTTGGGGTTCTGCGCCTGCGTCGGCAATGCCATCATCAGCGATAGCAAGACAATACAAACCAACGGCCGGAGGGAGAATGGGAGCATGTTGGCAATTCCTTTTGCGTCGATCCGCTCAAGCCAGGCAATTCAGGTAAACCCGATCTAATAACTCTACGCGGAAAGACCCGAATAAGCTCGATGTTTTGACAGATTTTGACCAGCCAATGATATCCCGATTCAACTATCATATTCCATTCCCACCGCCACACCCGCACGACGGAGAACCGCCATGACATCCGCTGGGATGCAATCGACGACCTCGAACCGAACAACCCACCCCACCGTTGCCATTGTTGGTGCAACCGGCGCGGTTGGCCAAGAGTTTCTGCGCGTGCTCGACCAACGCAGCTTCCCCCTGGGCGGCCTCAAGCTGCTCGCCTCGGCCCGCTCGGCTGGTAAAACAGCCACGTTCCAAGGCAAGACCATCACCATCGAAGAACTCACCGAGCAGAGCTTCGCAGGCGTCGACATCGCGCTCTTCTCCGCAGGCGGATCGATCACTAAAAAATACACACAGGCCGCCGTCGATGCCGGTGCGGTCGTCGTTGATAACTCGTCCGCGTTCCGCATGACCGATGGCGTCCCGCTCGTCGTGCCCGAGGTCAACCCCGACGCGATCACCGCAGCCAACATCGGCCTAGGCAGCCATCAAGCTCCGGGCATCATCGCCAACCCGAACTGCTCGACGATCATCATGCTGCTCGCCGTCACACCGATCCATCGCGCCGTCGGCGTGAAGCGCGTCGTGGTCAGCACGTATCAAGCCGCCTCCGGTGCTGGTGCCGCGGCGATGGCCGAGCTCGAACAGCAAACCCGCGAAGTGCTCGAAGGCAAAGAGCCGACCTGCGACATCTTCCCCCAGCAATACGCCTTCAACCTCTTTAGCCACAACTCCCCGCTCAAGGAGAACGGCTACAACGAGGAAGAACTCAAGATGGTGCACGAGACGCATAAGATTTGGTCACAAGCTGGCGACGACAAGACCGCAATCACCGCGACGTGTATCCGCGTACCGATCATGCGTGCTCACGCCGAGTCGATCAATCTGACACTTGATAAGCCCTTGACCGAAGAGCAAGCGAGCAAGCTACTCGCGGAGGCGCCGGGCGTGTCGCTAATCGACGACCGTGAGAACAACCGCTTCCCTACGCCGCTGGATGCATCGCATGCTGATGATGTGTTCGTCGGCCGCATCCGCCACGATATCAGCCAGCCCGAGGGCTACGGCTTAGACCTGTTCGTCTGCGGTGATCAAGTACGCAAAGGCGCCGCACTCAACGCGGTGCAGATCGCAGAACTATTAGTCCGATGAAGTTGTTGCTTACGCGGCCCTAGGAACGAAGACGCGCACCGTGTTTCGCCCGCTGCTTTTCGCGGCGTAAGCGCCCTTGTCTGCGGCCTTGACCAATTGCTCGGGCCGCTTGAAGACGCTGCCGTCGTAAGTTGCCACGCCGATCGATCCAGTCACGCCTGGGTTCACGCCCGCTTCGCCGATACTGAGTTTTGCCATTGCGTTGATGATGTTGACCCGGAGTTGCTCGGCTAAGACCGCCGCATCGCTTCGTGTCATACCCGTACTAAGCATCAAGAACTCGTCCCCGCCATAGCGGAACGCATCACCCTTACCCTCAACGGTTTCCGAAACGGTTTCCGCGATCGCGACCAACACCGCGTCGCCCGCATCATGGCCGTGCGTATCGTTGACCGACTTGAAGTGATCCAAGTCGATAAAGACCAGGCTCAACGGTTTGTCCGGCCCTGCCGTAAGGAAGTTTTCATCAAGCTTCTCATCGAAGTGGCGACGGTTAAACAACCCGGTCACCGCATCGCGTGTCGCTTTCTGCTCGAGCGCTTCATTGGCTTGTTGCAGCTCACCGGTTTGCCGTGCGTTCGCCAAGCTGATCTGCTCAAGCGCTTGGTTTGCCCGAGCAAGGATCTCATCCGGATTGACTAAGTCACCCGTCGGTAACTCGAAAAGCCTTTGCGTTTCTTTCGCGTTTCGACAGATCGCTTCGAGCAATTCGTCGGCTTCCTTTGTCTCAATCCCGAACCAATCGGCATAGAGCTCGTGGTAGCCGTTGATTCTCTCCTGATCCTCGGGATGCTCGATTACCTCCGCAGCGTACGCACCAGCATTCACCACGCGAATGAGCTGCTGCATATTTTCCTCGGCTTCATCTGCTTTTTCATGCAGGCGAATCGATTCAATCAACAACGGTGGCAAACCCCATGATTCAGTCAGCGCGCCGCCGACTTCGGTGTGGTCCCCGCCGAGTATCTCACGCTCGATCGCGCTAAGCAGGCGATGATCGCCATCAGCCGCTTTCAAGATGACGCCGTACTCTTCTTTGAGCACTTGTGATAAGGCAAGCTGACCAACGTCCTGTAGCAGCGAAGCCATGAAGACTTCTTCCGCTTGGACGATATTATGCTTTTCGCAGAGTAGTTTCGCAGCAGTCGCGCAATAAAGACTGCGACGCCAGTACGCCATCTGATCGAAGCCTTCGCCGCCCGACTCCGTTAGCTTGCCGACCAGCGAAAAGCCAAGGGCCAAAGTCTTAACGCTGTTGAGCCCGAGCACGACGATCGCTTGGTGAACTGAGCCAATGGTCTTTGGTAATCCATAGAAACTCGAGTTGACGGTTTTGAGCATCTTCGTCGATAGCGCCGGGTCAAGGCTGACCGTCTCGGCGATCTTGTCGACGTTCGCTTCGTCTTGCTGAACCAAGTCGATGATCTGCATCGCGACAGCTGGCATGCTCGGCAACTGCGGCGAGCAAAACAAGCGGTCCATGAGTTGTGCGTCTACTGGCATACAATCTCCCCAAGCGAAGCACGCCACTTAGCGCACCGCGTCCATCAATTTCATCTGTAATACCTATCGACAGCCCTTGATAAGGGTCTGAAGGCAACACGATGTTGTTTTCCACATAAAAAACCAGCCCCGCGGTGCAGGGCTGGTCGGTGGTTCTGGTTGTAACGGTCGTACCGCCTAGCCGTTGGATTCGGCGGGTGACACAGCCTCTTCGCCAGCCTCGTTATCTGGATCAGACTCATCCGATTCGGACGCTGGCTTGGCAGGTGCCTCGCTCGCATCGAACACCAAGTGATCTTTATCTTCGGGCTTGGTGACCTTGATCACATGCCCATCGCGGACTTCGCCACGCAGAATCTGCTCGGACAGCGGGTCCTCGACGTACTGCCCGATTGCACGGCGCAGAGGACGAGCACCAAAGTCAGGGTTGTAGCCCTTCTCGATGAGGAACTCCTTAGCATCCTTATCAAGCTCGAGGAACATCTTGCGTTCTTCGAGACGCTTGAACACTTTCGCGAGTTCGAAGTCGACGACGGTGTAGAGGTCTTCCCTAGTCAGCGGTCGGAAGACGATCATCTCGTCAAGCCGGTTGATGAACTCGGGGCGGAAGTAACGCTCGACTTCGGTTTCGAGCGTTTTCTTGATCTTGCCGTAGTCGGCGTCGGCGTCGCTCTTAGAGAAACCGAAGCCGCCCTTATTCTTGATCAGGTCCGCACCGACGTTACTCGTCAGGATCAGGATGACGTTGCGGAAGTCGACGTGCCGACCGAACGAGTCGGTGAGCTGTCCCTCTTCCATGACTTGCAACAGCATGTTAAAGACGTCGGGGTGTGCCTTCTCGATTTCATCAAGCAGGACAACGGAATACGGCCGACGACGGATCTGCTCGGTAAGCTGACCGCCCTCTTCGTAGCCGACGTATCCGGGAGGTGCGCCGATGAGCCGCGACACGTTGTGCTTCTCCATGTACTCGGACATGTCGATGCGGATCAATGCGTCTTGTTCGCCGAACATGAACTCGGCAAGTGCCTTCGCGAGGAGCGTCTTACCGACACCGGATGGTCCGATGAACATGAACGAGCCAACAGGCAGTCGCGGGTCACGAAGACCGGCACGTGACTTGCGGATCGCACGCGACACCGCAGTGACCGCATCGTCTTGCGAAGCAACAGTATTGTGCAGCGAGTCTTCGAGTTGCAAGAGCCGTTCGGACTCTTCTTTTTCAAGTCGGGTCAGTGGCACGCCGGTCATCTTGCTGACGACCTCAGCGACGACTTCTTCGTCGACCACGCCATCCACCTCACGCGACTTGGCACGCCAGTCACGCTGGATCTGTTCCTTGTTACGACGAAGCGCTTCAGCCTCATCACGCAGCTCGGCAGCCTTCTCGTAGTCCGCGGCCTTGACGGCCTCGTCCTTCTCGATACTAAGCCGTTCGATCTGCTCTTCGATATCCGCCAGGTCCGGCGGCTTGCTCATGGATTTCAGACGAATACGAGCGCCGGCCTCATCGATCACATCAATCGACTTGTCGGGCTGAACGCGAGCAGTGATGTATCGCTCGGACATTTCAACCGCTGCAGTGAGTGCGGCGTCGGTGATCTTCACGCGGTGATGCTGCTCGTATCGCTCACGCAGACCTTTGAGGATCTCGATCGCGTCCTTTACGTTCGGCGGATTGACCGTGATCGATTGGAATCGTCGGGCTAGCGCATTGTCTTTTTCAATGTACTTACGGTACTCGTCGAACGTGGTCGCACCGATGCATTGGATCTCGCCACGCGAGAGAGCAGGCTTCAATACGTTACTCGCATCGATCGCACCCTCGGCACCACCAGCACCAACAAGCGTGTGCAACTCATCAATAAAGAGCAGTACGTTCTTCGCGCGACGCACTTCGTTCATCACGGCCTTGATGCGTTCTTCAAACTGACCGCGGTACTTCGTTCCCGCGACCATCATCGCGAGGTCAAGCACGACGATGCGTTGATCCAGAAGGATCTCAGGCACGTCTTGCGCGATGATTTGTTGAGCTAGGCCTTCAACGATCGCGGTTTTACCCACGCCCGCTTCGCCGAGCAGGACAGGGTTGTTCTTGCTGCGTCGGCAGAGGATCTGTACGAGGCGTTCGATTTCTTTGGCTCGCCCAATGACCGGGTCCAGCGTGCCTTCGCGCGCCAGCTCGGTCAGGTCTCGACCAAAGCTGTCGAGCGCCGGGGTCTTGGACTTGCCGCCCTTGCCCGAGGGTCGCTCGCCGCCGCCTCCAGTTTTTTCTTCGCCGCCGGTGGCTTCTTCGGGGTCGACACCCGCACCAAGTAGTTCGAGCACTTCCTCGCGGACCTCTTCGAGCTTGAGCCCGAGGTTCATGAGGACCTGTGCCGCGACGCCCTCGTGCTCACGCAGCAGGCCTAGGAGCAGGTGCTCCGTGCCGACGTAGTTGTGGTTGAGGTTGCGGGCCTCTTCGATAGCGAACTCGATGACTTTTTTTGCCCGCGGGGTCTGGGGCAGCTTGCCCATGGTGACCATATCCGGGCCTGACTTGACGAGTTTTTCAACTTCAAGTCGGACCTTGCGGAGATCAACGTTCAGGTTCTTAAGGACATTGGCACCGACGCCCGAGCCTTCTTTCACCAGCCCGAGCAGGATGTGCTCGGTGCCGATGTACTCGTGGTTGAAGCGTTGGGCTTCCTGGTTAGCCAGGGCCATGACTTTGCGTGCTCGGTCTGTAAAGCGTTCAAACATCGTGCAATCCGTTGGTTGGTGTTATCTCAACGTCATTCTAGGACGGGTAAATCGTTTCGTCAGGCGGCAAATCTCAATTACCTGATCCGCCTTCACTACGTACAAGGCGCGTACCAGCTTTCTATCGGCTAAACACCGCTGATCGGCGTTATGTTCCCTATCGGTCCGGATATACGATCGCTCCACCCGCCAGCGCGGGTTGATAACTCGACCTGCCCTGCCGACTTGGCGGAAGATTTTTTGCGGCCCCTCGCTTAAAACAAGCCCATCTGTCGGCTAATACTCGGCCTGCGAAACCGATCCGACCTCAGCGGGCGGATATCGCGGTTGATCCCGTAACGTCGGCAGTAGACATCGAAGACCTGCTTGATTTGAGCGGCGATCGGGCCGTCGCCTCGGCCGCGCTGGCTGCGACTTGCGTTGTAGAGCTTGCCGCCGTGGATCTGCCGCATCAGCGATTCGACGTGCCCTGCCCGCAAAGGCACCTCCCGCCAGAGCCAATCCATAAATAATTCCTTCAACTGGTGAGGCAGCCGAAGCATCACCCACGCCACCCGCTTGACCCCCAAGTCAGCGACCGCCTCCAAGATGCCCGGCATCTCCTTGTCCGTCAGCCCCGGAATGACCGGCGCG
>JBGCDC010000325.1:0-5876 GCA_045105055.1 Phycisphaeraceae bacterium
ACCGACGAAGACCGCGCCGCCCAAAGTAAGCGAAACCAACGCGCAGTGGGTGCGAAACAATATCGACCGCTACATCGCCGCCCGGCTTGAACAACTCGGTCTATCCCCATCGAAGCAAGCAGACAAGGCAACGCTGATCCGCCGGGTCTCGCTGGACCTCATCGGCCTGCCGCCGACACCTGCCGAGATCGATTCGTTTGTTAACGACGAGTCACCCGACGCATACGAAAGATTGGTCGATCGCTTGCTTGCATCGCCTCACTTCGGCGAGCGGCTCGCTCTGATTTGGCTCGACGCGGCGCGTTATGCCGACACCATCGGCTATCAGCTTGATCACTACAGAAGCGCCTGGCCTTACCGCGATTATGTGATCAACGCCTTCAATAACAATAAGCCTTACAACGTTTTTTTAGTCGAGCAATTAGCGGGCGACCTGCTTCCCGGCGCGACTGACGAACAGCGCCTCGCCACAGCGTTCAACCGTATGCACATGATGAATCACGAGGGCGGTTCGATCGATGAAGAGTTCCGCGTGACCGCCGTCGCCGACCGCATCGAAACCATCGCCACTGTCTTCATGGCTCAGACCTATAACTGTGCCATGTGCCACGATCACAAGTACGACCCGACGACTCAGCAAGACTACTTCAACCTATTTAAGTACTTCCACTCGATCGAGGAACGCGGCGTGCACTCCAATCGGCCGGAGCGTGCAATCGCTTATGCCCCGCGCATGGATTGGTATACGGATTCTCTTCAGGCAGATTTAGCCGAAGCAAAAGTGGCTTTGCAAAAAGTGGAGCAGCAGCGCCGAGAAGAGTCGTCGAACATTCAGGCCGAGCAGTCGATTTGGGAAGCTGCGCTGCGCGATAAGCATGGCGTGCAATGGGCCGAAGCAAAACTACTCAGCGCGGCATCATCAAAGCCAAACGCAACATTTGATTACAAGCCGGACGGCTCGGTCCTGCTCAGTAATCGCGACAGCCCGGGGCAAGAAGACCTCACGCTAACCTACAAAACCCAGGCGACAGGCCTTCGGCTCATCAAGGTCGATGCGCTAACCGACCCTTGGCTCAATGACCGCGTTGGACGAGCGGAGAACGGCGACGCACAGCCGACTCACATCAATATCACCGCGACATCGCTGCAAGACCCCACGAAGAAGCAACAGGTCAAACTCCGCTGGGCATGGGCAACAAAGTCCGAGCAGGGCAAAGACCTCGACGCACTGAACATCCTCAAGCCAGGCAAGCCCGGCTGGGGTACCGGCACCGCAAAAGATAAAAACCCACGCACACTATTGCTCGTCGCAGACGAAGCCTTTGGCTTTGAAGGCGGGACCGAACTAAGCGTCTTGATCGAACACAGGTCCGGGCTGTCCCGCCGGACGCTGGGCCGAGTGCGTGTTGGCTTTGCTATCGCCAATCCCTCCGTGGCCGAAGCTTTCCCGATCGTGACACGCGACTGGTATCTCGCTGGTCCGTTTATCGCCAACGATTTTGACCAAGCCTTCGACACCGCGTTTGGGCCCGAGCAAAGCACCGCGTCACTCGGACCGACCGTAGCCGCCGCGAAACAAAAGTGGCAGCACAAGCCCGCATACATCCCTACGAAAGACCACCGCCTCGCGCAACGCGACAGCGCCTTCTACATCGCAAGGACGATCCTCTCGCCGACCGAGCGAACAATGCGATTGCGGCTGGGCTACATGAATGGCCTGCGTGTTTTTATCAACGGCGAAGAGGTCTACACCTTTGCCGCGTCGGGTAACGAGTTGGCCGAGGACAAGCACGCGACCGATCTGAGCTTGAACCTCAAGGCCGGTGAAAACAAGCTCGTACTGAAAATCGTCAATACCAAAGACGAGCCGACGGATTTCAACTGGCGTGATATCGTCGATCCCAACGCGCCCAAGGCGATTGACCCACTAGCGTTGATACCATTGGCCCGACGAACACCTCACGGGAAAACGGATTTCAGCACGCAGTGGCAAGCCCAGCGCTATGGGCCCAACGTCGACTTAATCAAAGCGAAGCAGCGTGTCGAGGCCATTCGAGACAAGGCGATCCCCGTCTCAATCATGCAGGAACTCGACAAACCCAAGCCGATGTACCTGCTCTCGCGCGGCGCTTACAACAAGCCAATCAAAGACAGGCCCGCCAAGCTCGAATTGCCTAGCTTTATCGACCTTCCGCTACCTGACGGCGAGCCGAACAATCGGCTTGGCTTTGCGAAATGGCTCGTTCAGCCGGAGCACCCGTTGACCGCGCGCGTTCATGTCAATCGCCTGTGGCAGATGGTCTTTGGCAAGGGCATCGTTTCGACCGTCGAAGACTTCGGCAGCCAAGCCGCTTGGCCCAGCCATCCCGAGTTGCTGGACACCCTCGCGGTCGGCTTCGTTGAATCGGGCTGGGATCAGAAAGTGCTCCTCAAACAAATCGTCATGAGCGCGACGTATCGCCAGCAGGCCAAGCGCAATACCCAAGCCGCCGAGATCGACGCGGACAATGCGCTGCTGAGCTATTTCCCGCGCCGCAGACTGCCTGGCGAACTCATCCGTGATAACGCACTCGTCGCATCGGGCCTACTCAACCACACCCTCGGCGGCCCCAGCGTCAAACCCTATCAACCCGCGGGCCTGTGGCGTGAAGTCTCAATGGGCCCGCGCTCCAACACCAACGTCTTCAAGCGCGACGATGGCGACAAGCTCTACCGCCGCAGCCTCTACACCTTCATCAAGCGTAAGGCCCCTCCGCCACAGCTCTCTACATTCGGTGCGCCAAACCGAGAGGCCTGCGTCGTCAAACGCGGCGTGACCAATACGCCCTTACAAACACTCGTCCTATGGAACGATGAACAGTTCCTCGAAGCGGCGCGTGTCCTTGCACAGCAAGCGATGGCTAAGGCCAAGACGGACAATGATCGCATCGCGCTGATGGTCCGCCGCTGCATCGGTGCGACGCCAAGCGTAAAGCAAGCCGCCGTCCTTGAAGAGGCTTTGACGTACTACCGTCAGCGTTACGCACAGTCGCCCCAGGACGCCAAGCAGCTACTCGCTCAAGGCGAGCACCCATTACCTGAAGCTTACGATCCGGCCGAGCTCGCGTCGTGGATGATGCTGGGCAACACGATTCTTTCGCTGGACGAAACAATCGTCCGGGATTAAAGCCGTTTAAACGGCCTGCAATGGCTCCTTACCAAACACCCTCCATACAAGTGTTGAAATTACGATAAAAAAACTGGCCATAAGTCATCTCAAAGATAGACTTTATGGCTTGTACAGTAATGATTCGGTCGCTGTTTTAGTCAAGTTTGAAGTATGAAGGAGCCTCGTAAAATCAAAACTTTGATCCTCAGCGGTGCCATTGCGCTTGTTGCTGGCGTGGCGTTATTGCCCCAGCAGTCCGTTGAAGGCGAGCCCAAGGAAGTGGCGACAGAACCGGCGACGCTGGACAAACGCACGCTGCAAGCCAAGGCCGCCAACGTACTCGACACCTACTGTGTGTCCTGCCACGGCCCGGATGAACAAAAAGGCAAAGTCCGCTTCGATGCGCTAGAGACCATCGACACAGTGGATCAGCAAGACCTGTTCGTCAGAGCGCAAGAGTCTTTGCACTTTGAAGAGATGCCGCCCGCGAAGGCGAAACAGCCGACCGACGCCGACCGCAAAATCCTATTGGCTTGGTTCAAGGACCAGCTCACAGGTACCGCATCGAAGAAGCTCGAAGAAAAGCTCCGCCGACCCGACGCTGGCAACTATACCGATCACGACGCATTGTTCTCTGGCAAGCATGCCGACCTGCCGAGCTATACCCATGACCGGCGCTGGTTGATCAGCGAGTACATCTTCAACGAGAAGTTCAACCGCATCCTCGACCATAACCCGCGGCGAGATATCGATGGCAAGCGGCAGCAAGTGGCGGGTGATAGCAAACGCCGAGGCACCAACCTGACCAATCCGTTCTTGCTTCCTGGATACGACGGCGGCGTTCGTTACTACGCCAACGAAACGCTCAACGGCGGGCACCTGCTCACTATGCTGACCAACGCCAAAGAGGCGTCGGACTACATGTTGTATCTCTCTTCACGCAGCAACCGCTACCTCCCGAGCGTGCATGAGATCATGTCGCTTGAAGAATCGCACAAACGCACGCTTGCCGATCGCGAACGATTCCTCAACGCATTCATCGACGTGGTGATTCAAGATGTTTTTAAGGATCGTCACGAGGCGATGCTTCCCGCTTTTGTACCCGCCGATGTGCCCGAGCCGATCGCGGACAACGGCGAGACGAAGAAGGCTCCGTTCCACGCGGCCAATCCCGGTCGAGACGAGCTGCGCGTCATCTATCACGCGATGCGAAAGCACGAACCAACGAGCCAAAACGATGCGGAGATGATCGCGAAGTGTGAAAAGGACTGGTTCTACTTCGGCGACCACCCGCGCAAGATCGAAGCCCGCATCACGTTCATGCAGAACTATATGGAAGAATGGCGAAGCGAGATCGTCAAACACCGCTATCCCGAGCGAGAAAAACCGCCGGTCTATAAAGAACCCAGCGAATCAGAGATGCAGGCGATCCGGGCAACCCTCCTCGCCAACCGCGCCAAGGGCGACCGATTCAACGAGGTCATCGCCAAGAGCATGGCTCAGTGGAAAGCCGAGTTCGAGCAAGCGCGCATCGACGCGGGTGCCCCGCCACGCGAGCAGCTAGCCGCGTTGATTGAGCAATTATTTCAGAAAATACTTGAGCGTAAGCCATCTTCGGAAGAGACCGAAAAGTATGTCGGCCTGACCACGTCTTACATGGTCAACCTTGGCCGAGAGAACGGGATCAAGAAATTGATCCAGACGCTGATCCTCAGCACTGAGTTTGTCTATCGCAACGAATTTGGACAAGGTGAAGCAGACGAGCACGGCCGACGCATGATGTCGCCCCGTGATGCGAGCTACGCGCTGGCCTATGCACTGACGGACTCAAGCCCCGATGCGGAGCTAACCCAAGCGGCAGCAGAGGGCAGGCTAAACACCCGGGCCGACTACGAGCGCGAAGTTCGGCGAATGGTGACGAAGCGCGATCAGTATTACGTGATCGACGAGTCGGTCGATACAAATGATGTGCCAAACTTCACGAACATGCCTGTCCGAGAGATTAGGTTCTTCCGCGAGTTCTTCGGCTACCCGAAGATGCTCGGTATCTTTAAAGACAACAAACGCTTCGGCGGCAACTACGACAAAATCAAAACGCGTGTCGTGACCGAGGCAGACCGTATCGTCGAGCATGTTCTCGAGTCTGACCAAGACACCTTCAAAAAACTCTTGACGACTGAAGAGTTTTATGTCTATCACTCGGGCGATAACGAAGAGATGAAGGTCGCGTCCGACCGAATCAAGAAGATTTACAACTACTTCAAGGACAAAGGCTGGCGAGACTTCACGCTTGAGGACTTGGTCAAGCACAAAGACTTCATCGCTGAGACCGAGATGCGCGGCATCGATCCCAAGCGACTTGGTGGGCCGGATCGTCGGTACAACCCACTAAGGGCATTCATGCAGCAGATGGAGAGCTTCGAGGTTCGCCTAGGCAATGGCCAAGCAGCTGCGGCGCCGTATCCCTCGTTCCCGTCTCACGGCTTCAACAACGCGTGGAATCGCTACCGCGGTCGGCTTCAATCCCCCGAGGTCGCGCGGATGTACAACATCGACATGGCCAACTGGGACTACCCGATCGAGCAGCCGACCAAGATCGCCAACCGCAAGGGCATCCTCACGCATCCCGCTTGGTTGATCTCGTTTGCACAAAACACCGAAACCGATCCGATCCATCGCGGCAAGTGGATCCAAGAAAAACTCTTGGCCGGCACGATCCCCGATGTGC
>JBGCDC010000326.1:0-2358 GCA_045105055.1 Phycisphaeraceae bacterium
AGACGGTCGGCTGAGCCTCGTCGGGCAGCGTGATGACGATGGCGTCGGCGGGCTTGAGGGCGGAGGGGAGGGGCATCGGGTCGCAGCCGTGCTCGATGGCGAGCTTGCCGTTGGTGGACTCTTTGCGGTTGGCGACGATGACGTTGACGCCGGAGTCGCGGAGGTTTTGTGCGTGGGCATGGCCCTGGCTGCCGTAGCCAATGACGGCGACGGTCTTGCCGCTAAGTGGTTGCAAGGAGCCGTCTTTTTCGTAGAGCGTTTGGATGGCCATTTTCTTGGTCCTAAGTGGTTTGGGTGCGTTGTTTCGAGCCGGATAGGGTAGTATTGGCTCGCTGAAACGTCAATACTTGGCAAATCTTAGTATGTGAGTCAAATAATGCTTGAAGACCTCATCAAACTGAGCGATCGAGAACTCTACCAGCACGTCATCGATCAGATTTTTGACTTTGTACAACTGCATCATCGGGGTAGTGAGTTCCAAAAAGCCCTGGTCGGGCAGCATATTGCCTCCGGCCTGATCGGGAACCGTGGGATGCACGATCATCCTCCCGAAGAAATCGAATTTTACATCCGTTCATACGAGGTACTTGGCTTCGACGCGATCGCGAAGGTGCTGCGCGATGCGCAGCCGCTGATCAAGTTAGATACCGATGAACCACTAACCGAAGAGATGCTGATGAGCGATGATTACGAAGAACCCGAAGACGACCCGCGACTCGAAGAACTAGAAAACGAATATTACCGATTAGATAAGAAGGCGCATCTGGAGATCGTTAAGAAGATTCGTGCGAATCTGGCCGCAGCATTGAAATGCGAATGACACCGGCCGCCACATCACTCTCCTAGGCAGCTATGTGCGTACTGCATTTGAAGCATCCAAAATCGTTCGTACACAGCTTGCTTAGGCAAGTTGTATGGCACCCGAACCATTGTCAAAGCCGCGCCCGCTCGATCGCCTTATGCCAACCGGCCATGGCTTCTTCTGCGACTTCCGGGGGGACGCCCGGCTCGAAGGTGTGGTCGACCATCCAGTTGGATTCGATTGATTCCGTGCCACGCCAAAAATCGACGGATAGGCCCGCGAGGTAGGCGGCGCCGAGCGCGGTGGTCTCGGTCACGGTCGGCCGAACGACGGGCAGCTGCAAGACATCGGCTTGCATCTGCATCAGTAGGTCGTTGCTGCACGCCCCGCCATCGACGCGGAGGTCGTTGATGAACACATCCTCGGGCAGGTCGGCCTGCATCGCTTGCAACAGGTCCGCGACCTGGAACGCGATGGATTCGAGGGCGGCACGTGCTAGGTGTGCTTTGGTGGTGCCGCGCGTTAGGCCAGAGATCAGGCCGCGGGCGTTTTGGTCCCAGTGCGGAGCGCCCAGGCCTGCGAACGCGGGGACGAGGTGGACGCCGCCATTGTCTTGCACGCTCATCGCCAAGGCCTCGACTTCTTCGCTCGTTTCGATAAAGCCGAGGCCGTCACGCAGCCATTGCACAACCGCCCCGCCGATGAAGACGCCGCCTTCTTGTGCGTAGAGTCTTTCGCCGCCGCGTTGCAGGGCGACGGTGGAGAGGAGGTTGTTGGTTGAGGGGACGATGTCGTCGCCGGTGTTCATGAGCATGAAGCAGCCGGTGCCGTAGGTGTTTTTGACCATGCCGGGCTGGGTACACATTTGGCCAAAGAGCGCGGCCTGTTGATCGCCAGCGATACCCGCGATTGCGACGCCTTTGAGCTCGTCGATCGCGGTGACATCTGCAAAGGGGCCGAAGCTATCGACGACCTCGGGCAGTGCGCTGCGTGCGATGCCGAAGAGTTCGATCAGTTCGTCGTCCCATTGGCCTTGCTCGATGTTGTAAAGCATGGTGCGCGAGGCGTTGGTCGCGTCGGTGATGAAAGACGCACCGTTCGTGAGGTTGTAGGTGAGCCAGGCATCGACGGTGCCGAGGCAGAGGTTGTTCTGAGCGGCAAGCCGCGGCGCTTCATCAACATTCGACATGATCCATGCGTATTTTGTCGCGCTGAAGTAGGCGTCGGGCACTAGGCCGGTCTTGCTGCGGATCATCTCGGCGTGGCCGTCCGCTTTGAGCTGATCGATGTGGCCAGCGGTGCGTCGGTCCTGCCAGACGATCGCGTTGCAGATGGGTTGGCCGGTGATTTTATTCCAAGCGACGGCGGTCTCGCGCTGGTTCGTAATACCGACACCCGCCAGTTGGTCGGCGGTGATGCCCGCCTGCTTCATCACATCGATCGCGGTGTCGCGTTGCGTCTGCCAGAGGGTTTGTGGATCGTGCTCGACCCAGCCCGGCTGCGGATACATTTGCTCGAATGCCTGCTGGGCGACCGCGATCGGCTGGGCGAGATGA
>JBGCDC010000327.1:0-7767 GCA_045105055.1 Phycisphaeraceae bacterium
TCCGCGCGATGGATGCTGCGGGCGTGAAGCGCATCGTCTTTAGTTCGACCTGCGCGACCTATGGCGAACCGGCCAGTATGCCCATCACCGAAGACATGCCCCAGCAGCCGATCAACCCCCACGGCTGGTCCAAGCTGATGACCGAGCGTGCGCTGATCGACTATGCCAACGCGAATCACGACTTCTCCTTCGCGGCGCTGCGATACTTCAACGTCGCGGGGTCCGATCCCGACGCCGTCATCGGCGAAGACCACCACCCCGAAACGCACATCATCCCCGTGGTACTCAACTGTGCGCTAGGCAAAGTCGAAAAGATGTCCGTCTTTGGCACCGACTACGACACGCCGGACGGCACGTGCATCCGCGACTACATCCATGTCAACGATCTTGTCGATGCGCACGTCCATGTTATCAACGCGCTTCAGCCGAGCGACCAACGCTTCTACAACCTAGGCACGGGCACGGGCACGACCGTCCTGCAAATCATCGAAGCGGGACGCGAAGTCACCGGCCATGCCATCCCCGCAGAGATGGGGCCGAGGCGTCCTGGCGACCCGCCGATGCTTTATGCCGACCCGAGCAAGATCAAGAACGAACTCGGCTGGCAGGCCAAGTGCACCGACATCAAAGAGATGGTCGCGGATGCGTGGGGCTGGTTCAAAGATAACCCGGATGGATACAGCGAGAAGTAATCGTCAAAGGTTGAACTGCTTACCGCGAGCCGCGCCCACTGAAGCCCCAGATCGATCGCATTTTTAGCAATGCGTAGCCCGCGGGGACCGCAAAAACTGCGGTGTTGAGCAGCGTGAAGAAGCCTTGATACAACTGCTTCGCAGCGGTGAACCCTTCGATCGATTCGTTACCAAAGATCGGGACGCCGCGCAGCGCTTGGAGCATCGTTGCGACGAGCAGCGCGAAGATGCCCGCGATGAGTGTCATAATCCCGATGGTGAACATCGAGTCCCGAAAAAGTAGGTTGCGGAGTTGAACCATCGCATAGCCCGCTGCTAGGAAGCCCAGCGCCCATGGGCCGATGACGCCGGTCTGCGGCTGTTGTATGGCCAAGATATCGGCAAGCAAGCCCAAGATCACCGCCGACCACGCGACCGCCATGGCGGGGGCTTGGAGTCCGATGAAGACGAGCAGGACCAGCAGGACCAGCGGGCCGTGCCCTTCAATAGGCCAGATCGGCGCGAGGATCAGCTGCAGCGCGAAGCCAACGTAAGCCGAGATTGCAAAGGTCAACCAGTTCATGGCTTAGTCCGTTCGCTCCGTCAGAACAGTGACCGTCCGCTGCGGGCCGATCGGTGCACGGGGCTTAATGATGACACGGCTGAGGTTCAAGGGGTCCTTGCCATCCGGCTCGACCTTCTCGATGATGCCAAGCAAGAAACCGTTCGCTGACCCGCGGATCGAATCCGAGGCGCGAACGTAATCACCAGGACGCAGCCCTTCAGCAACGCTCTTGGCCAAGACACAGTAGAAACCACCCTGACCATCTGACTTCACGCGCGTCTTAAAAGGCCAGCCCGGCGGGAGCACCTGATCCGGCTTGGGCGGCGGCTTGACCTGCACACCAATCGAAAACCCCTCGCGTGTCACGAGCGAGACCGTCGCACTGGTTGGGCCGATGCTCTCGGTCACAAAGCCGATGAGGTTTGATTTGAACGCGACCGCGTCGTCCTGCTTAATGCCGTGCAGCGAGCCACGCAGAAGCTGTATGGTTGGATTGACCGAGTCGCCGTTGTATCGGCTGACACGAGCTTCAACCAAGCGGATCGACGTCATGTCGGTTGCGATCACGATCGCTTCAAACGAATTGATCTGCTCGCGAAGTTTTTCGTTTTCTTGCCAGAGCGCATCGTTTTCCTTTTGCGCTTTGGCCAGTAGGTCTTGCAGCGACTGATCACTCAACTCTGGATAGTCCACAGGACTATTGGTGTGCAGCATGCTTGCGAAGTGACCGGCCGGGTACTGCAGCATATTGACCGTGTGAGTGATCGGCATAGCCAAGTAACGCGTCCACCGCGTGCTTAACAGTGCGCAGCCAAGTAGCACAAACACGATGAGCGCCAGAGCTTTTCGTTGTGTGAGCATGGTGGGTTGGCCAGGTCTAGAGAGTCAAAGATTCTCTTTGAAATAGCCGGCGGCCTACGGACGCCGGGCACGAGAACATGGGTTGGATGCTTGCTCGTCCGGCGTGCGTAGGCCGCCGGCTATTTTTGCTTACTTAACAGCACCAATCCCTAAGCCCCAACTCACATATCGTCCATGTCGCTTTCCATAGTCTGCTTCCATTCCTCGAGGTGCTCGAGGTAGATAGCGGTGCCACGGGCGACGCAAGTGAGTGGATCTTCAGCGATGCGGCAGTCCAGGCCCGTCGCGTTAGAGATAATCGTATCGATTCCTCGCAGCAGTGCCCCGCCACCGGCCAGCACGATGCCGTTATCGACAAGGTCAGCAGCGAGTTCGGGCTCGCATCGTTCGAGTGTGCGTGTGACCGTCTCGATGATCGAACTAAGAGGCTCTTGCAAAGCCTCACGAATTTCTTCGCTGGTGACGACCGTTTTGCGCGGGAGGCCGGAGATCATGTCTCGGCCACGGACTTCCATCGTGCGCTCTTCGCCATCGGGCGCAGCGGAGCCGATTTCGATTTTGATACGCTCGGCGGTTTGCTCGCCGATCATCAGGTTGTACGCCTTCTTCATGTGGCTGATGATCGACTCGTCTAAGTCGTCACCTGCGACGCGAACCGATTCGCACTGGGCGATGTCGGCAAGAGACATGATGGCGACTTCGGTCGTACCGCCGCCGATGTCGACGATCATCGAGGCAGTCGCTTCGACGATGGGTAGGTTGGCACCGATGCCTGCGGCCATAGGTTCTTCGACGAGGTAGACGCGTCGTGCGCCAGCGCGCTCGGCCGAGTCAAGCACGGCGCGTTTTTCAACGGCGGTAATACCAGAAGGCACCGCGATGACGACGCGGGGCTTTACGAAGGGACGCTTGCCGTTCACCTTACGGATGAAGTAGCCGAGCATCGCCTCGGTGATCTCGAAGTCGGAGATGACGCCGTCCTTGAGCGGGCGGATCGCAGTGATCGAGCCGGGGGTCTTGCCGAGCATTTCTTTGGCGACCCAGCCGACGGCATTGCCGTTGTTGAGTACTTGGTTGGTGCCCTTCTTGACCGCGACGACGGAAGGCTCATTGAGCACAATCCCCTCGCCACGCACACACACGAGGGTGTTGCATGTGCCAAGGTCGATGCCCATATCAACGCTGAACCAGCTTAGAACGTTATCGAGGAACAAGCTTTTTTAGCCCCTGCGGCGCCGTAAACGGCGCGGGTGATCGGATGTTTGGCGTGATCGCCAAGTTTGCAAGCGTGATTGTAACGACGATCGAGTCGGGCCGCCGTAACTCAGTTTATGCCATAAGAATAAGATCGGCATCGACGGGGCTTTAGCCGTAGATAATCACTTTAAGGTGACTCTATAAAGTAAAAAAAAGCGGCTCATCACGGAGCCGCTCTTCGTGGTTTGATTTTTTATGTCTCGTTAACCGAACAGGCCGTTGAGCTTGCCGGGCAGCAGGACGGAGAGATCTTTCGCGTCCATGGGGTTCCATGTACCGAAGAGCTCGTTGCTACGCATGGCTACAAAGACAACACCTGCGAGAAGCGCAAGGAGCGCGACTAGGGTTAGTACGGTGTAGATGTTGTTTGGGACACTGTTGGAGTTAGCCATCGGTCGTTCTCCGCGGCGGGTGCCGCAAGTCAGTTGGTTTGTATATCTCTGCGATTCAACAAGTCAATGCATCGAAGCTGATCGGATTTAGCGGCCGCCAGCTTGGACCTTATCGCCATCTTGCACGCCGCCGCCGAGGGTCACTTCGCCGACTGCTTCGGCGGTATCTACAGAAGAGATCTTGATCTTGGCGATGAACGCATCACCGCGAGAGACGGTGAACTCCATACCTGCTTTGACGAGATCGCGTTTGCCGACGTTGATTTGCACGAAGGTGATTTCGTCGGTGATCTGGTCGGTCTTGGTGACAGAGCCTTCGATCTTGACGCCAGCGGGTGGCGTGACGCTTGTCAAGACGATTTCATCCGCGTCTTCAACGAAGCCCGCGAGTTTGTCCATTGCGGTCTTGAGTGCGGCTTGGCTCTCAAGTAGTTGCTGATTGAGAGCTTTATTCTGCTCTTGGATCCGCAGGTAGTTTTCGGAGAGACGGCGGATGTTGCTGCGGGCTTCAATCAGCGAGGTCGAAAGTTCGCCACGCTGGTTGGAGAGAGAGGCGATCTTTTCGAGCTGCTCTTTAACCAAGTCAGACTGTTTAGCGAGGCTTTGGCTCTTGGCTTCGTTATCGCGTGCCGAGATCTCTAGACCGGCGGCACTGCGGGAGGCAGTGATGCGAGCTTGATCGAGCTGCACTTGCAAGCCCTTGATCTCGTTGGTGGCGGTGCCGAGCTCAGCGAGAAGGTTTGCGTTGGTGGTTGCAAGCTTCTCAACATCGGAGCCAGCTTCGGCAATCGCCGCACGCACCTCTGCAGCGGTTTGAGCCGCCTTGGCGAGTTGAGCGTCGCGATCCTGCTCCATCTCTTGGTATTGCTGTGCGTAGTCTGGGACTCGCGCGGCAAAAGGAACGACCAGAGCAACTAAGACGACCGAAAGAATGGTCACCACAACAACGAAGGCTTTAGTCAGTGCGTTCAAAGTGGGGTCCTCTATGCAAGCAAGCGGGGGAGGCCAGTGTGAAGTAAGTGATGTTCACTGGTGAGATTATGATGCACGCAACCCCGGCATTTGTCAAGCTTTCTGTCAATTTCGGGCTGAAAGATTTGGGCCATCGTTTGCCTAAGCAGCCAGATGTGGCTGTTTTACCGCAGCGCCCGCAAGATTGCCGAGGCGGCGGCGACGCGGACGATCGGCTCTGAGTCCTCCAGCAAGCTCGCCAGACGCTTGGCAGACGCCTCTGTCCCGACGTAACCCAACGCGACCGCGGCCTGTGCCCGCACCTCAGCAGCCATGCGGGCTCGGCCCTTTTCATCAGCAAG
This sequence comes from Phycisphaeraceae bacterium, assembly GCA_045105055.1. Classification (GTDB taxonomy): domain Bacteria; phylum Planctomycetota; class Phycisphaerae; order Phycisphaerales; family Phycisphaeraceae; genus JAHQVV01. The sequence goes on from JBGCDC010000327.1 coordinate 5,060, forward strand.
CAGGTCGCGGATTTCTAGTGCCTCGGGGCCACCAACGGGGTTGTTCCGGACGTAATCAGTCAGGTCCTTGCGGAGCTGATCTTCGTCATAGCGGGTCGCATCGAGAAGCACTTTCGATGCTCGTCGATCGCCCATCCGGACCAGCGATTGCGCCGCAGCGATCTTGACTTGGATCGGATTTTCGCGATCGATGATGTGTGACAGGCCGCCTTGAACCGAACGATCGCCGACCTCGCCGAGGATCTGGATAGCCAAAACGCGGACATCAGAAAGGTTCGAATAGACCGACGCACGGATGGACCCGAGTACCTCATCGTCGTCCGGGTCTAGGCGGATCATGGCCTCAGCAAACTGCAGGCGAACCGAAGAACGCTTCGCCGCTGAAACGCGAGGCATCGGCTTGGCGGCCATGGCACGAAGCATGCCGACGGCTTGTGGGTCGCCGAGTTGTCCGATGAGCATGGCGGCGTTCGCGCGAGTCCCGCTGGATCCATTTGCAAGCATGCCGCCCAACGGCGAAAGATCCACATCCTTACCGCATTGCTTCGCCGCAAAGAGCGCTGCGCCACGGACGGATTCGTTTTCATCTCGCGTCAGATCGATCGCCGCGTCGCCGAGCCTGGTGAGTTTCAACTTACCGATGGTGACGAGTGCGCCGAAGCGGACCGCGGGGTTCTCGTCGCCAAGACCTCTGCGTGCGAGCTCGAAGGCCGCATCGGGCGCATACTGCGCCGCTTCGAGCGCAGCGAGTCGTTCACGTGGGTTCTCGCTTTGCCCAGCAGCACGCACAATGGTGTACGCCATAGGCTTGGCCTGTAGCAAAAGGATTTTGTTTTCATTTGCGTCCTGCGCACGCGCTTGAGTCGGCATGAACACACAGACGCCCAACACCAATGCTGCGCCCGCCAAGAATCGCCCCGCTACCCTGATCGATGCCATGCTGATACCTCGTTACTTGTCTATATCTGTTGTTAATTAATTACGCCCAGCTAACCGCACCGGATCGCTGACCCGGACATCATCGGCGAAAAACGAGGCCATCCCGCAGCCCCGACGCAGCGACGCGTACTTATTTGCTTCGATTGCTCGTGTGCGGCACCAGCACGCCTAGCAGCAACAATATGGCCGCCGCACAGATACCCGCCCACGCGCCTTCTCGGACCTGGCCGTACAGCGAGACGCGCGGATCGAGCGCGACGATGGCATTGGCGTAGCCATCAACGTCTTGGTGCAACCCGCCCTCGGTGATCATTGGGCCCACTCGACCGGCCGAGTCGATCATCGCGCTGACACCAGTGTTCACACTCCGAGCCATGGGCGCGCGATTCTCAATACATCGCATCACCGCGATCTGTAGGTGCTGATATCGCTGATGCGAACTCGTATACCAGCCGTCATTGGTAAGGTTCACCAGCATGTCAGCCCGCTTGATCCCATCATTGCCATAGACCATCTTTCGGCACTGGATCGCAACCGCGGCTTCGTAACAAATCGGCGCGGCGAGGCGAAGTGGATGGCTCGTCTTTTCATCGTCGGATAGCGCCGGGTCATCAACGACTTCAACCCCATCAATCTCAAAAATCACAATGCTTTCGCCTGGCTCGACGGTGTAATCGTGGTCGTATGGGCTGAAGTGTTCAAAAAACAGATCGCGGAACCATTGCGGGCCGGGGACGTATTCGCCGACGGGCACGAGGTGCATCTTGCTGTAGCGTTGGAAGGTGTCGCCACCAGGCTTGACGAACAAGGCCGAGTTCATGTTGCGTTCGTGCTCGCTGGGTTTACGTGCCTGACTCCCAACAATGAGCGGGATGCCAAAGCGGTCGCTGTGTTGCTGAACACGGGCTCGCGTATCCGTGATTAAATCGTTGAAAGGATCGATTAGCCGACCTTCCTCCGCCAACGCCGCCATCTCATTATTGATCGGCAGCGTGACCATCGTCTCGGGCCAAACAATCAGATCGGGCTTGGGGTGGTCGGCCGCGGCCTGCTCGCTGAGTTCGATGAGGCGATCGAAGTCCGCAGCCTTTTGCTCTGCGGTGCCCCGGATCTTGTTGTCTTGCGCGACGTTGGTCTGCACGATACCGACGACAGCCACAGGCGTAGTGGGATCGCTTGCGTCAGGCGAATTCGCTAGACGTTGATGGCCATAGACAAAGGCCGAACCGACGCAGCCAACCCAGAGCACTAGTGCCGCAACCGCGGTTCGGCGCGGCCGCACCCTGCCGTTGCTTCGGCGTTTGATCAGCGGACGTGCGATAAGATCGACTAGCAATCCAGAAGTCATCGCGACAAGGAAGCTGACAGTGACCCAGCCAAATAGGTCCGCAGATTGGATGAGGTAGCCGGGGTGTTCGCCGGGCCGCCATGGCGCCAGCGCGTTACCAAGATTGAACCACGCGAACCCGCCTAGGGGCCAAACGCTGCGTGCGATTTCCTGAGCACACCAAAAGATCGGCAGGGTCAGCGTCATCGCTCCTTTGAATCGCCGCTGCACCAACGCCAACGCAACGATCGCGATCGAGAAGTACCCCGCGCAGACAATCGCGATACCAAAGGGCGCAAACCCGCCAACGTGACGAAGCCACATGACGCGAAACGCCCACCACGCAAGGAACACCACATAGCTCGTCCACGCCAGCGTCCAGACGCGTTGGGTACGCAGCGCGAGCACACCGACGGGTACGAGCGCGAAGAAGGCCATAAAC